>JBOGVL010000043.1:0-12495 GCA_050692535.1 Actinomycetota bacterium
CTACATGGACGCCGTCCAGGCGATGACCGGCTCGGGCGGGTGGCCGCTGACGGCGTTCCTGACGCCCGACGGCAGACCCTTCTACGCGGGGACGTACTTCCCGGACGAGGACCGCCACGGGCTGCCGGCCTTCCGGAAGGTCCTCTCGGCGATCGCCGACACGTGGGCGAACCGGCGCGACGAGGTCGAGGAGCAGAGCGGCCGGATCGTGGCGGCGATCTCCCGATCGGGGCTGCTGAGCGAGTCCCCGGAGCCGCTCTCCGAAGAGGTTCCGCTGCAAGCCGCTCGGGGCCTCGGCGCAGCGTTCGACCGGGCGTGGGGCGGGATCGGCGGCGCTCCCAAGTTCCCGCAGCCCATGACGCTCGAGTTCCTGCTCCGACGCCACGTGCGCGGCGATCCCGACGCGCCCGACATGGTGACGCTCACGCTGGACCGCATGGCCGCCGGCGGGATGTACGACCAGGTCGGGGGCGGCTTCCACCGGTACTCGACGGACGAGCGCTGGCACGTGCCGCACTTCGAGAAGATGCTCTACGACAACGCCCTCCTCGCGCGCCTCTACGTTCGCGCGTGGCTCGTCACGGGCACCGAGCGCTACCGGCGCGTCGCCGCCGAGACGTGCGACTACCTCCTGCGCGAGATGCGGCACGCGGACGGCGCCTTCTTCTCCTCGCAGGACGCCGACAGCGAGGGCGTCGAGGGCCGGTTCTTCGTCTGGTCGTGGGACGAGCTCGCCGGGATCGCGGGCGAGGCCGTCGCGACCGCCTTCGGGGCCACGCGAGAGGGCAACTGGGAGGGCACCAACGTCCTGTGGTCCCCCGCCCCCCTCGCGGCGGTCGCCGACGAGCTGGAGATCGACGCGGAGGCGCTCGAACGGGACGTCGCGGCCGCCCGGGTCGCGCTGCTCGAGGTCCGCGAACGACGCGTCCATCCGGCGACCGACGACAAGGTCCTCGCCGCCTGGAACGGGATGGCCGTCTCCGCCCTGTCCGAGGCCGGACGCGCCCTCGGCCGCCCGGACTACGTCGAGGCGGCCGTGCGGGCGGCCGACTTCGTCCTGTCGCAGCTGCGGCGGGACGACGGCCGGCTCCTGCGCTCGTGGAGGGACGGGCGAGGCGGGCAGCCGGCCTACGCGGACGACCACGCCCTGCTGGCCGAGGCATGCCTGAACCTCTACGAGACGACGCACGAGCTCCGCTGGTTCGTGCAGGCCCGGGCGCTCGCCGACGAGCTGCTCCTTCGGTTCCACGATCCCGAGCGAGGCGGCTTCTTCCAGACGGGCTCGGACGCCGAGGCGCTGGTCCTGCGGCCCAAGGACCTCTACGACAACGCCGTGCCGAGCGGGAACTCCGCGGCGGCCGACGTGCTGCTGCGGCTGGCACACCTCACCGGCGAGCCCGACTACGAGCGTGCGGGGGCGTCGGCGCTCCGCCTCGTCCGGGACGCGATGGCCGGGGCGCCGAGCGGCTTCGGCCACGCCCTGTGCGCGCTGGACCTGTACCTCGGACCGGTGCGGGAGGTCGCGATCGTCGGCGACCCGGCCTCGGAGGCGACGCGGGCGCTCGCCGACGAGGTCGCCGCAAGGCGGTTCGTGCCGAACCACGTCCTCGCGGTCGCCGCCCCCGACGACGAGGCCTCGCGCGAGGCGGTCGCGCTCCTGCTCGAGCGGCCCCAGCTCGAGGGCCGGCCGACCGCCTACGTCTGCGAGCGCTTCACCTGCAAGCTCCCCGTCACCGACCCCGAGGCGCTCGCCGCCCAGCTGACCGGCTGACCCGCCCGGCCGAGCACGTAGGCGACCGGGATCGCCCCCGTCGCCACGTTGCGAAGCAGCAGGACGAGCTGGAGGACCCACTCGGGGGCGACGTCCAGCAACGCGTAGAGGACTGCGGTGAGGAGCACCACGCCGAAGGCCAGTCCCGCCAGCGTCGTTCGACCCTCGGACCAGCCGATCGCCATCCACGGCAAGATCCACAGGACATAGGGATAGGAGTAGATCGGCGCCAGGAAGAGCAGCAGCGCGACGCACGCGAGCGAGGGCGCGCCCACCTCGCGGGCGGCGTCGCCGCGGGCGGCGCGGATCCAGAGCCCGGCCACCCCCAGCGCCGTCACCCCCGCCAGCAACGCCTTGGCCCAGGTCGGGGCGACCCCGACGCGGGGACTGTCCTTGACGGCCTCGATCTCCTCGTCGCCGACCATCCAGACGAGGACACCCACCGTGCTCTCGACCTCCCACCCCGGCGTCTGCCGCTGGGTGGCCACCTGGCTCAGGGCTCCCGTGCCGCCCCACGAGACCCAGAGCACGGTCCCCGCCGCGAGGACCCCCACACACCAGGCGAGCGCGCGGCGCCGCCCCCAGACCGCCAGCCCCGGCACCAGGACCACGGGCCAGAGCTTGGCGAGCGCGGCCGCGGCGAGCAGCGCCCCGCCGGAGCGTTCTCGGTGTCGCCAGGCCAGCGCGACGCCCCACGACGCCAGGACCACGGGGAGGATGTCGAGCGTCTGGTACAGGCTCCAGAGGATCGGCACGCTGGCCCCGAGGTAGGCCGCCGACGCCCGGCGGCCCCACCCCCACAGCAGCGAGATCGCCACGAGCGCGTCGGCCGCGGCCGCGAACCACAACACGCGGACGCCGGCCGCGAACGGGTCCTCGTCCCCAAGCAGCTCGATCACGCCGAGCGACATCGGCGGGTACTCGACCGGGTGGTCGCGGTAGGGCCGTCCCGGCGCCGTGGCGATCTCGGAGAACCGGGTCACGTAGCCCTTCGGCTCGCGGCCGCCGGTGATCTGCATCAGCAGCGCCACGATCACGACGACCCGGACCACCACCGCGAACGCCACGACGGCCGGCAGCGCCAGCCGAGAGGCGGCCGACGCGAAGGAGTCGGGCGGGCTCTCCGGAGGCACGGGCCGAGGCTAACGAGTCCGCCCCACCGCCTCCAGCACCGCGGCCGGGTTGACCGGCCGCTCAGTAAGTTGTAGCTTACGGTAAGTCATGAGTAACCAATTGATCGGTCGGGAGGCGACGGCGAGGGTGCTGGACGCGCTCGGTGATCCGACGAGGCGGGCTGTCCTCGAGCTGCTCCGCGGCGGCGCGCGGCCGGTCGGCGAGATCGCGAGACGGCTGCCCGTGAGCCGGCCGGCGGTCTCCCAGCACCTGCGCGTGCTGAAGGAGGCGGGGCTGGTGCAAGACCGACCGGAGGGGACCAGGCGCCTGTACGGCGTGGATCCCGCGGGGCTCTCCGCGCTCCGCGCCTATCTGGAGACCTACTGGGACACGGCGCTCGCCGCGTTCAAGGAGGCGGCCGACGAGGCCGCCGAGAAGGGAGGCCGGACATGAACCCGATCGAACCGATCCGCGCCGCGGTCACCGTGCGGGCGGCCCCCGCGCTGGCCTTCGAGCTCTTCACCGGACGGCTCGACACGTGGTGGCCGCTGGAGCGATTCTCGCGCTCCGCGGACGACTTCGAAGGAGCGGGCGTCAAGGTGGAGCGCATCGAGTTCCAGGGCCGCGCCGGCGGAGCGGTCCTCGAGCACCTGTCCAACGGGCAGGTGCTCCCGTGGGCCGAGGTCCTCGTGTGGGAGCCCCCATCGCGCATCGTGCTCGCCTGGAAGCCGAACGCGACTCCCCTCCCGCCGACCGAGCTCGAGGTCCGGTTCACGCCCGAGGGCGAGGGGACGTTGGTGGAGCTGGAGCACCGGGGATGGGAACGCCTCGGTGAGGTCGCGGAGGAGGCCCGGGCCGGGTACGGGACCGGCTGGGTCGGCGTCCTCGCGCTCTTCGAGGATGCCGTGAACAGGGAGGCGGCCTGACGCGCCCGGAGCCACCGGTGGCGGATCGTCCTCCTCCGCCACCGGGGTAGGCTCGGGCGGTCGTGATCGCCCTCCGCATCCTGCTATTCCTGATCGGCGCGACCGCCGTGGTGTTGGTCATCCGGTCCGTGATCGCCACGTTCGTCGTCCCCAGGCCGTTCCGGACGCATCTCTCGCGCGCGGTGTTCGTCGGGGTACGCCGGGTGATGCGCCTGTGGGCCGGCGAACGGCACGACTTCGCGCGGCGCGATCGGGTGATGGCCTTCTACGCGCCGGTGGCGCTCGTCACGCTGCTCGCGGTCTGGGTGTCGATCCTGATCGCGGGGTTCACGGCGATGTTCTTCGCCTTCGAGGACGTCTCGGCCCGCGAGGCGTTCGCGCTCGCCGGCTCGTCACTGTTCACGCTCGGCTTCGCCAGCCGCGACGACCTCCCCGCGATCGTGCTGTCGTTCGTCGGCGCCGGGGTCGGCCTGGCGTTCCTCGCCCTGTTCATCACGTACCTGCCGACGGTGTACTCCGCGTTCCAGCGCCGCGAGCGCGGCGTCGCCAAGCTCGAGGTGCGCGCCGGGCAGCCGCCGACCGGCGTGTACCTGATCGACCTCGCCTGGCGCGTCGGGCGCCTGGAGAACCTCAAGTCGCTCTGGACCGAGTGGGAGGACTGGTTCACCGACGTCGACGAGAGCCACGGCTCGTTCCCCGCGCTCTCGTTCTTCCGATCGGGGCACTCGGAGGAGTCGTGGATCACGGCGGCCGGCGCGATCCTGGACGGGGCGTCGCTCTACGACTCGACCGTCGACGTCCCGAGGATGCCCGAGCCGCAGTTCATGATCCGCTCGGGATACCTGTGCCTCCGCCACCTGGCAGGGTTCTTCCGGATCCCGGTCGACGACGACCCCCGTCCGGACGATCCGATCTCGATCACGCGCGAGGAGTTCGACGACGCGTACGAGCGGCTGCGGGGAGTGGGGGTCCCGCTGCGGCCGGACCGCGACCAGTGCTGGCGCGACTTCGCCGGGTGGCGCGTGAACTACGACGCCGCGCTCATCGGGCTCGCGCGCCTGACGATGGCGCCCCGGGCGCCCTGGTCCTCGGACCGATACGACGACGTGCACTACGTGCCGCCGGCGTTCCCGGGACTGCGACGCGAGGGCCGCTCGCGGGGAGCCGGACGGTAGACTGCCCGCTCCTGCGATCGAGAGGGGAACCGTCATGACCACCGCCACGTTCGTCACGACCATGGGCTCGTTCACCGTCCGGCTGATGCCCGACCACGCCCCGAAGGCGGTCGCCAACTTCGTCGAACTCGCCACGGGCGAGAAGGAGTGGACCCATCCGCGCGACGGGTCCCGGTCGAGCGCCCCGCTGTACGACGGCACGATCTTCCACCGCGTGATCCAGGACTTCATGATCCAGGGCGGCGACCCGCTGGGAACCGGGACCGGAGGCCCCGGCTACCAGTTCGAGGACGAGGTCCCGTCGGGTGCCCCGCGCTTCGACAAGCCCGGCCTCCTGGCGATGGCCAACGCGGGACCCGGCACCAACGGCAGCCAGTTCTTCGTGACCACGACGACGACGGACTGGCTGACGGGCAAACACACGATCTTCGGCGAGGTCACGGAGGGCTACGACGTGGTCGAGGCCATCTCCAAGGTGCCGACCGCATCGCAGGATCGGCCCGCGACGGACGTCGTCCTGCAGCGCGTCGAGATCTCCGAGGGCTGATCGGGCTCGTCGGTGGCCCGGAAGACGGCCCGCGATCAAGCACGACACACGGTTCGCATCGAAGGTCCCGTTGCGACGCGGAGACGAAGCATCCGCGGTTCGCATTGCTCTCGGTAACGGATGCGCCCCTCCCGCGGGCGGGAGGATGCCTCGACCTCCCCACTCCAGTCACCGCGTCAACCTGTCACAGGAACCCAGCGTCCCATCAATCGCCTTCCCGTTCGGTACCGAACAGCGGATTCCGGTCGGCCTCGCCGCTCGCCGGGATTTGAAATACCCTCCTTGAAGCAATGGACGAAGTACTCGAGAGCATCATCCTCGGGCGGCTGGACGCCGACGACAAGCTGGCGGAGCGCACCCGGGCCCTCGTCATCGGGGCGTGCCATGGCGCCGAGGACCTCGACGCGACGCTGGAAGGTAAGGCCCCGAAGCCCTCAAAGAGAGCTGAGGCCAAGGCGCCCTCTGCCCGAAACCCCGCTTACATCCAATCGATTGAGGTGAAGGGTTTTCGCGGCGTCGGCCCACCGGCGTCGCTCCCGATCACCACCGGCCCCGGCCTCACGCTCGTCGTCGGGCGCAACGGGAGCGGCAAGTCGAGTTTTGCCGAGGCACTGGAGCTTCTGCTCACCGGCGACAACAGCCGTTGGAGCACCCGCTCGGCCATCTGGAAGGAAGGATGGCGCAACCTGCACCAGTCCGACGCCCGCATCGATGCCGAGTTCGTCGTCGAGGGGGCTAAGGGAACGACGGTGGTATCGAGGGAGTGGAAGCCCGACGCCAAGCTGGAGGAGGCCGATACGGTCGTCGCAGCCCAGGGTTCGAAGAAGTCGGATCTCGAGACGATGGGCTGGGCGGGCGCCGTCGAGATGTACCGCCCGTTCCTCTCCTATAGCGAGCTCGGATCGATGCTCGATGCCGGGCCCTCCGCCTTATATGACGCCCTCTCCGCAATTCTGGGGCTCGAGGATCTGATCGAGGCCGAAGCGCGACTCAAGGAAGCGAGCAAACAGAGGAAGAAACTCTCCGACGAGGCGAAGCTGGCTTTGCCGCCGATCCTCGAACGACTCGCCACGGTCGAAGACGAGAGGGCGGGCGTATGCATCGAGGCGCTTTCCGCCAAGACCTGGGATCTCGACGCGGTTGAGAAGGCCGTCATCGGAACCGAGGAGGCCGACCGAGAGGAGAGCCAGCTTGCGGTGCTTCGACAGCTGGCGGTCTTGGAGGCCCCCGATGCCGATGAGGTGAAGACTGCTGCCGACGGACTCGAGGCCGCCGCGTCCGCCCTTCGCGAGATGGGAGGCACCGAGGCAGCCAAGGCGCGCCAGACCGCAGAGCTGTTGGGGGCTGCGCTCACGTTCCACGAACGTCACGGCGATCAGGACTGCCCGGTGTGCGGACAAGGAGCACTCAACGCGGAGTGGCGCGCCGCGACCGAGGAGGAGATCGGCCGCCTTCGTCAGCTGGCGGAGCAGGTCGACCTGGCCCACCGGTTGATGGAAGAGTCGATGAAGAGCGCCCGAGCGCATCTGTTGCCGGCTCCCGCCGTGCTGTCGAGCGCCTCCGAGATCGGGCTGGAGGTCGAAGACGTGATCGGCGCGTGGAAGGCGTGGTCCGCCGGCGCGTCGATCGAGGAGCCCGAAGCCCTCGCGCAGCACCTGCACGCATCCCTTCCGTCGGTCGCCGAGGGCGTGGAGAAGCTGAAGGCGACGGCTTCAAGAGAACTTCAGCGACGGGAACACATCTGGCGTCCGATCGCAACCGATCTCGCGGGATGGCTCGACATTGCGAAGCGAGCCCGTAGTGGGGAGGACGTGCTGAGGGACTTGAGTGCCGCCGAAAAGTGGATCCGATCTGCCTCCAACGACATACGCAACGAGCGTTTCGCTCCCATCGCCGATCAGGCTCAGGGCGTTTGGGACATGCTACGGATGCAAAGCAGCGTTCAGCTGAAGAAGATCGTTCTCACCGGTGCCGGATCGGCGCGAAAGGTCGTCCTCGAGGTGAGCGTCGACGGGATGGAGGGGGCCGCGCTGGGGGTCATGAGTCAGGGTGAGTTGAACTCACTCGCGCTGAGTCTGTTCATGCCGAGGGCGACGCTTCCGGAGAGCCCGTTTCGATTCGTGGTCATCGACGACCCGGTTCAGTCGATGGACCCGGCGCGGGTGGATGGGCTGGCGCGCATGCTCGAGAAGGCCGCGCAGACTCGCCAGGTCATCGTCTTCACTCACGACGAGCGCCTGGCACGGTCCTGCCGCCTGTTGGGGATCGACACCAAGATCGTCGAGGTGACTCGAAGGCCCGATTCGGTGGTCGAGCTGCGCCCGGGTCAAGATCCGGTCAGCCGTTACTGCAACGACGCGTGGGCGGTGGCGAAGAGCGAGGACCTGGATCCCGCGGTGAAGGCTCGTATCGTGGGGGTGTTCTGCCGCCTGGCGATGGAGGCCGCATGCAGCGAGGCGGTCACGCGGCGAAGGCTGGCCAACGGCGAGGACTACGAGTCGATCGAGGCTCTCCTCGATTCGGCGAAGGGCCTCGCGGAACTGATGGCACTGGCTCTGTTCGACGACATCGCCAGGACCAAAGACCTGACCTCACGGCTCGACAGAGGAATCGGAAAGTGGGCGGTCGCCGCCTACAGGCGGGTGCAGGAGGCGGCGCACAAGCCGGTGAGCCAGGAGGCCGTGCTGACATTGGTCCAGGAGAGCGAGAGGCTCGCCCGCGGACTGGTGCAACTTCCCTGAAGGACATGAGTGAATCGAGCGACATGACGTCGGCCGAGATCCTCGAGCGGGCCACCGGCTTGCTGAATCATCCGACGGCGGAGACGGCCGGACTGTGGCCACGTGCGACCGCGGTCCTGGCGCGCCAGGCTCTCGAGGTCGGTCTCCACGAGGCGCTCTCGGAGAAGATCCTCGGAATACAAGACGCCCCGGTTCGGGTGCAGCTGCTCTGTCTTCAGTCCTACCTCGAGGACACCGTGACCGCGCATGACGTGAACCTCGCATGGTGGGCGTTGTCGCGAGCCTGCCATCATCTGTCCTACGAGCTGCCACCGACCGCGTCCGAGCTCGAAGGTCTGATCGACGTGGTCCGCCGCTTCGTCCGAACCGCGTAGGAGCACCGGTGGCAGAGCGAATTGAAACGCTTGCTCTGCTTCTCACCGACATCGAAGGTTCGACGAATCTTCTGAGATCCCTGGGCGCCGATTACCGGAGGCTCCTTGTGGAGCACCGGCGTGTACTTCGCGATGCATTCGCCGCTCACGGCGGCACGGTCTTGCAGCACGAAGGAGACGCTCTGTTCGTGACCTTCGCCGATCCCTCGTCGGCGATACTCGGTGCGATCGATGGACAGATAGCGCTGGCAAGAACCAAGTGGCCCGCCGACTCCCAAGTGCGCGTTCGGATGGGGATCCACGTCGGGGAAGTGATCATCGATGAGGACGATGACTACGTCGGCCTTTCCGTGCATCAGGCTGCGCGCATCTCGGCCGCCGCGCACGGGGGCCAGGTCCTGACCTCACAGGCCATGCAAACTCTGGCCGAACAGCGGGTCCCCCCCGGAGTGTCCCTGAAGTCGATTGGACGCTTTCGGCTCAAGGACTTCCCGGAGCCCCAAGACTTGTTCCAGGTGCATCATCCTGACCTTCAAGGCGACTTCCCCGCTCCGCGCACCGCTCCCGGCGTGAGACACAACCTGCCGAAGGCGATCTCCAGTTTCGTCGGTCGGGACCGCGACGTGGGGGAGCTCGCCGAGCTCTTGGAAACCGCCCGGCTCGTCACGTTGACCGGGCCGGGAGGTTGCGGGAAGACGCGCCTGGCTATCGAAGCAGCTTCCGCGTCCCTTCCCGTGCGACCGGACGGGATCTGGTTCGTCGACCTTGCGCCGGTTTCCGATCGGGAGCTCGTTCTTTCGGTTGCGGCGAACGCGATGGGGGTTCAAGAAAGCCGGGCCGCCTCAGCCGACTCCGCCTTGATCGATTTTCTGTCGCAGGGGAGACCTCTGGTGATCCTGGACAACTGCGAGCACCTGATCCCGACCTGCGCAGAGCTGACCGAGAAGTGGCTCTCGGCCTGCCCGGGGCTCACGATCCTCGTGACTGCGCGGGAACCGATGGGTGTCGGAGGCGAAGTGATTCGCCGGGTGGGAGGTCTGCAGATCCCTTCGGACACCGATACGGGTGAGTCTTCTGAAGCGGTCCAGCTCTTCATCGAACGGGCGAGAAGTCACGAGCCGGAGTTCGAATGCGGCGAAGAGGAACTCGCCGAGATTGCTCGCTTGACCAACCGGCTCGATGGAATCCCTTTGGCGATCGAGATGGCCGCTGCCTTGGTCGGGACCTTGAGCGTTGGAGAAATCCTCTCCCGGCTCGACGACCGGTTTCGCTTACTGACGGGCGGAGGCGGGCGCAACGTCGGACGGCAACAGACGCTTCTGGCAACGGTCGACTGGAGTCACGATCTGTTGTCGGAACCCGAGCGCGTTCTGCTGCGCAGGCTGTCGGTGATGTCGGGGGCCTTCTCACTGGAGGATGTCGAGGCAGTCTGCGTCGGCGACGGGATCGATCGTGCCGAGACGGTCACGCTTCTTCGAAGATTGGTGGCCACATCCTGGGTGATGAGAGAACGCGGGGGTGACCGAGCCGCATATCGGTTGCTGGAGACCTCGCGCCAGTACGCGCTGGACAAGCTCGTCTCGTCTTCTGAGGCGCAGAGGTTTCGGGGCAAGCACTCCGAGTGGTTCGCGGACCTTGCCGAGACCGGAGCTGAGTCGATGCTCGGGGGGCCGGACCAAACGCGCTGGTTCGACCGCATCGAATCGGAGCTCGACAACTTTCGAACTGCTCTGGCTTGGAGCCTGGGCGACGGGGATTCCGCGCTCGGGCTCCGAATCGGTGCCGCGCTTTCGAGATTCTGGGAAGTCCGGGGACTTTGGTCTGAAGGGTTGGGTTGGCTCGAAGACGCGCTCGCCGGAGCGCCCGACGCGGGGGACAGACTTCGAGGGCGCGCGCTGGTCGCGGCGTCGTTCCTCGCCTTCTATCGCGGTCAGCTCGAGTCGGCGCGTTCGACGGTGACGGAGGGCCTTGCCGCGGCCGTCCGCGCACACGACAAGGCAACCGAGGCGCGTGGACTTCGATTCGAAGCGGTGATCGAGCAGCGCATCGGGGATCACGCGGCCGCGATCGACGCCGCGAAGAAGGCGGTCGAGCTCAGTCGGTCTGAAGGTGAAGCGGCGGACCTGGCCTTCGCCCTGCAAGTCCTGGGTCGGCTGTTGGTGGATGACGATCGAGATGAAGCCCGCGCTCGATACGAGGAGGGCCTGGAGGTGGCGCGCAAGGCAGAGGATGCCGTCTCGCGGATCTACCTCCTCTATGCGCTTGGCCGTTTGCATGTTCGTGCGGGCGACAACGAGCGAGCGCGCGAGCGCTACTCGGAAGCGCTGCGTCTGTCTGAGCAGGTTGGAGAGCGATGGATGGCTATGAACGTCTTGGTGGCCCAATCGCAGGTAAGTGAAGACGTCGATGCCGGCCCGGCCCTCGAAGCGATGGTCGGAGTGCTGCGACAGACCGGGAATCGGATGATGCAGATCGTGTGGCTGCGGCAACTGGCTTATCGTCGAAGGCTGGAGGGAGATCTCGAAGGAGCAAAGCGAGCGGTCGACGAAGCTTTGGGGATCGTGAAGGAGGAGGGGACCCCAGAAGCGAAGGTCTTGGGCCAGTACATTCTCGCCAGCCATCTCGATGAGGCCGAGAAGGAGTACGCGGGCGCCCTCCGCGAATTTCGGAACGGGGTGAGCGCCGCCCACTCTCAAGGATCGGAGTGGGAGACGACATTCGGCCTGACCGGAGTCGCACGCATGATGGCCCACACCGGTCAGAACGAACGCGCCGCCCTCTTGCTCGGTGCGGCAGCAGCTATGCAGGAAAGAGTGGGAATGCATCCGCAAGGACCGAGGGCGGAGGCTCTGCGAAGAGTCGTTGAGGTGCTTGGTGACGCTCTCGGCGAAGGTGAGGTGCAACGTCTACGAACGGAGGGCCGTGCCATGTCTTTGGACGAGGCGGTGGCGCTGGCGACTGAAGCTGCGAACTGAAGTCAAGGCGCCGACCGAGGAGCCGGCCGACCACAAGTGGTACCGCGACTGGGCGCTCGGGTCCTGCTCGTCGAGACCCTGGACGCCGTGGACCCGCGGTATCCACCGCCCGCCTTCGCCGTCGAGGAGATGAAGGCCCGGCTGCGCTCCCCGACCGGCTAGAGCTCGCAGAGCCGGCGGAACGCCCCCTGGGCGCCTCGGTTGCACGTATCGGTGCCCTGGTCGCCGTCCAGGTAGTCGTAGTCGGGGCCGCCGAAGAGCGAGTCGTCCCCGGCCTCGCCCAGCAGCGTGTCGACGCCCTCCTGGCCTTCGAGCCGGTCGTTGCCCTTGCCGCCCCGGACGAGATCGTGACCGAGCCCGGCGCGGACCGTGTCGTCGCCGCCCAGCGCGCAGATCACGTCGTTGAGCTCGGTGCCCACGAGCGCCGGATCCGACCCGCCCGTCCCCTGGATCGTGCAGACCGGGAGCGGCTGCCAGTCCGGCGAGAGCTCGGCCGCGGCGTCGTTGGTGATCCGGGTGAGCGCCGAGCCGTCGGGGCCGATCGTCCAGACGTCGACGTTGCCCTGGCCCGTTTGGAACGAGACGAACGCGATGCGGCTGCCGTCGGGCGACCACGCGGGGTCGAAGTCCATCGAGGACACGCTGTTCGTGACGTTCGTCTCGAAGCGCGTCGCGAGATCGATCGTGAAGAGCTCGGAGGATCCCTTGGGGCAGCAGCGCTCGACCACGATGCGGGTGCCGTCGGGCGACCACGACGGGTTCCCGTCGACGAACGTGTTGGTCGTGAACCGCTTCTCGTTGGTCCCGTCCTCGTTCATGGTGTAGATCTCCGGGAACCCGCCGTCGCGATCGGAGACGAACGCGATCCGGGTG
>JBOGVL010000044.1:0-12460 GCA_050692535.1 Actinomycetota bacterium
GCGACCCCACCCCCGTCACCGAGAGCAGGAGCCCCAGCGTGCCGGCGTCGCCGTCGAAGGTCCGCTCGGCGAACAGCGGCATCAGCACCGAGTAGTTGAACGAGAAGAGGAAGAGCACCGACATCAGCACGAGCGGCCGCCGGAGCCCCGCCGTGCGCCACGCGTACCGAAACCCGTCGCGGATCGCGCCGGGCTCGCGCGGCGCCCGGTTCGGCCGCAGCTCGTCGGCGCGCATCGCGAGCAGGCCGACGATCACGGCCAGATAGGAGACGGCGTTGATCAGGAAGCACCACTCCATTCCGACGCCCGCGATCAGCACCCCGGCCAGGGCCGGCCCCACGATCCGGGTCCCCGTCATCACCGCGCTGTTCAGGCTCACGGCGTTGGTGAGATCACGGGGCTCCACCATCTCGGCGAAGAAGCTCTGGCGTGTCGGCTGGTCGACGGAGGTCACCGCGCCCTGCAGGAACGACAGGGCGTAGACCATCCACAGCTCCACCACGCCCGATGCGACGATCGCGAACAGCGCGAGCGCGAGGGCCGCGAAGGCGACCTGCGTCGCGAGCAGGATGCGCCGCTTGTCGTGGCGATCCGCGAACGCACCTCCCATCGGCCCGAGCAACAGGATCGGCCCGAAGGCGAGCGCGGTGTCGATGCCGAGCGCCACGCCGCTGTGGGTCATGCGCAGGACGAGCCACGCGGCCGCGACCATCTGCATCCAGGTGCCCGAGACCGAGATGGCCTGGCCGATGAAGAACAACCGGAAGTTCCGCGAGTGCCCGATCGAGTGGAAGGTTCGATGGACGGTGAGGCCGACCGGCGTCACGGCGGGCCCTCGGTCAGTCGCTCCAGGATGGCCGTCGCGTCCTCGAGCGTATCCAGCTCGCGAGCCTCGAGGCCTCGGATCGCCCTGGCCAGGTAGGCCTCCTTCCGCCGGCGGCTCCGGTCGAGCAGTCGGCGCCCCTCCGGGGACACCTTCACCCGGACGACCCGGCCGTCGTCCGGATCGGGCTCGCGCGCGACGAGGCTGGCGTCGGCCAGCGCGGCCACGATCCGGGTCATCGACGGGGGCTGGACCTGCTCGACCGCGCAGAGGTCGCGCATCGTGAGCGGACCCTGACGCTCCACGGACGACAGCGCGGCGAGCATCGAGGGCGTGATGCCCGGCTCGGCCTCCTGCCGAAGCTTGCGCGCGAGGCGCGTCACGCCGAGCCGGAGCCGGGCGGCGAGGGCGGCGGTGTCGGGAGGAGCGGTCGTCGTCACGAAGAAGAATATACTACGCAATGCTAATTAGCATCGCGAACCACCTTGCGCTCGATGGAACCGGGCGGGGACGACCGTCGTCAACTCCCGTCGTGACTGCCAGACTCGTCCTCAAGGTGCGAGCGATCGCCCGACGCCGACTCGTGCTCCTCGTGGTTGCGCTCGCGGGCTGCACGGCATCCCCGGCCGGGGAACCCGCGCCCGACGTTCCCGCGGGCGGCGACCGAGCCGTCGCAGGCGGGGCCTCCCCCGCCTCGCCGACGGGTCCGAGGGGCTCGGCCACGGGCTCGGGGTCGACCCCGTCCCCCCCGACGGCCGAAGCCGTCGAGCCCGGCCGGACCCGGTTCGCGGGTCGAATCTCGGCGTTCCCCGCCGCCCTCGAGCGCGAGATGGCCGGCACGACGTGGCGCGAGGGCTGCCCGGTCCCGCTCGCCGACCTCGCAGTGCTCCGCTTCAACTTCTGGGGCCTCGACGGCGAGATCAAACGGGGACCGATGGTCGTGAACGCCTCGGTGGCCGAGGACGTGTTGTGGGTGTTCGGCCGGTTGTTCGACGCCGGGTTCCCGCTCAAGCGCGTCGGCCTGGCGCGCGAGTTCCGCGAGTCGCGGTGGGAGCAGAACCCGGACTCGCGCCGGAGCGTGACCGCGTCGTTCAATTGTCGCGTCGTGATCACGCCGGCCGGGCCCCAGGACGAGTTCTCGCAGCACTCCTACGGGCTTGCCGTGGACGTGAACCCACTGCAGAACCCCTTCGTGCGCGAGGACGGGTGGGTGCGCAACCGGTTCGCGAGACCCTACGTCGACCGTTCGCGTGATCTCCCGGGGATGATCCACGAGGGCGACGTCGTGGTCCGCTCGTTCGCCGCGATCGGGTGGGCATGGGGTGGCCACTGGAGCGGCGGCAAGGACTACATGCACTTCTCGCTGGTCGGCCGCTGACAGACTGGCGCCGTGCCGAGGGACTGGGACGCCACGACCTACGATCGGATCGCCGATCCGCAGACGCGTTGGGGGCGCGTCGTGGTCGGCCGGCTGGACCTCGGGGGCAGCGAGACCGTGCTCGATGCCGGGTGCGGCTCGGGCCGCGTCACCGAGCTGCTCCTCGAACGCCTGCCTCGCGGCCGCGTGGTCGCCCTGGATGCCTCGGCCTCGATGATCGAACGAGCTCGATCGCGGCTGGCGCGCTTCGGCGATCGAGTCGAGTTCGTCCTGGCCGACCTCCAGCGGCCGCTGCCGCTCGAGCGACCGGTGGACGCGGTGCTGTCGACGGCCACGTTCCACTGGGTCCGGGATCACGAAGCCCTGTTCCGCCACCTCGCCGCCGTCCTCCGCGCCGGCGGCGAGCTGGCCGCGCAGTGCGGCGGGCACGGCAACCTCGCGAGCGTCGCCCGGGCACTGCTCGCGATCGGGGCGGACCCCTTCACCGCCAAGGTCTTCGCCTCGCCCGACCGGACGGCGTCGCGCCTCGAGGCGGCGGGGTTCGTCGACGTCCGTTGCTGGCTGCAACCGGAGCCGACGGCCTTCGAGAGCCTCGCGGAGCTCGAGACGTTCCTGATCACGGTCGCGCTCGGAGATCACGTGGAGGCCATGGACGACGCCGAGGCGCGCGCGTTCGCGCACGAGGTCGCCGTTGGGATGCCGCGCCTCGAGCTGGATTACGTGCGTCTGAACATCCGGGCACGCCGCGGCGGCGAGCGCATGAGGCTCAGATGAAGAGCTGGATCGCGCTCTCCTTCATCTCGAGCAGCGCGGTCGCGGCGCCGATCGGCTCCTCGAGCCCGTCGATGAGGTCGTCCCTGGTGATCCCCATCAGGTCCATCGTCATCTGGCAGGGGATCAGCCGGACGCCCATGTCGCGAGCGAGCTCGAGCAGCTCGGTGGGGTGGGGCGTCTTGTAGTTCTCGGCCACCCTCCCGAGCATCCACGGCCCCATGCCGGCGAACTGGTAGCGGGAGAGCTTGGCCTTCTGCGTCGAGCCGGGGTTCATGGCGCCCAGGGCCTTGGTCATCCAGTCCTTGCCCGTCTTGCGCCGGCGTTCGGGCCGGACGAGCGGGAACAGACCCCAGAACGTGAAGAACACGCTCACCTCCATCGCCGAGGCCGCGGCCGTCGTCGACAGGATCAGCGTCGGCCAGATCCGGTCGAGGTGGCCGTCCCACGCGATGATCGTGATCTTGTTCCTCTTGTTGATGTCGTCGCGTCCCTCGCGTTCGTCGAGCGCCCGGTCGATCAGCTCTCGGAGGGCGGCCTCGTCGGCGGTCGCGCCGTTCGTGGTCGGCTCGGTCATCGTCAGGCCTTCCGGATCACGAAGCGGAAGACGCCGCGGTCCTCGCCGGACTCCACCAGCTCGTTGCCCGACAGCCTCGCCCAGCTGGGGACGTCGGACCTGGCACCGGGGTCGGTGGCGAGCAGCTCGAGCAGGTCCCCGGGTTCCGCGTGTTGCAGCGCCTTGTGGAGCGTGACGAGCGGGCCGGGGCAGGACTGTCCTCGGGCGTCGACGGTGGTGAGGATGAGGGTCATCGGCGGAACCTCCTGGGAGA
The DNA here is from genome assembly GCA_050692535.1 of Actinomycetota bacterium. Classification (GTDB taxonomy): domain Bacteria; phylum Actinomycetota; class UBA4738; order UBA4738; family HRBIN12; genus CALGFI01. Next base: position 3,803 of record JBOGVL010000044.1, read on the forward strand.
GCGGGGCCGGGCGGGAGACGGTGCCGGAGTGACGCGGCCTATCGGCCGGCGCCGGGCACCCCGGGACAGCAGCATCGGTCGGGGATCATGGCCCCCACGAGCCCGCGGCAGCGTGTCCGGATCATTGCAGGTGCAAATGCTACCTGGCCGGTGCGGTTCCGGACAAGGGACGTCTCACGACCGGAGCGGGCCTCGGCCACGCGCCGCGCACGCCCAGATGTGCTGCTCAAGCTAACGGGACCGCGGGCCGATGGGCCGGTATCGTGTCGCCGATGCGTTCGGTCGCCCGCCTCCTCGCCGTCGTCGCGGTGGTCGTCACCACGGTGTTCGGGCTGGTGGCGCCGGCGAGCGCCGTCGTGACGTGTACCTCCGCCGGCGGCGCGGTAACGATCGGAGTGGACACCGGCGATACCGCCGTCATCGTCCGGAACGGGGACGAGATCATGGTCAACGGGGCGCCCTGCGCCCCGCCGGCGAACGTCTCGACGACGAACACGATCACCGTCGACTCGAGCGGTAGTCCGACGGAGGTGGCGATCGATCTGAGCGGCGGTCTCTTCGAGGGCAGCGGCGGGTCCGAGATCCCGTTCACCGTCGATCTTCCTTCCGGACGGCTCCGGATCGTGGGCTCGACCGGGGACGACCACGTCGTGGTCGGACAGAACGGCATCAACCTCAACGCCGACGAGACCACCGGCGACGCCGACGTGACGATCACCGGGACCCCGCAGATCATTGTCGACGGGGCCGGGGGCGCGGACTCGATCTCAGTCGGCGGCGGCTCGGGGACGGGTCAGCCCGGTCCCTCCGCCACCCTGCTCGGGCAGTTGGGGGACGACACCCTGCACGGAGGCGCCGCCGGGAGCACCCTGGACGGAGGCGACGGAGTCGACACCGCCAACTACTCGGGCGCGACGCAGCTGCAGCTCGCCGACCTCTCCACCGGGTCCGTCACCCACCAGGCCGGCGGGACGGACGCGCTCATCGCGATCGAGAACCTGACCGGCTCGCCCGGCGACGACCTGATCCTCGGCGACGAAGCGGACAACGTGCTCCGCGGCGGCGACGGGACCGACACGATCGACTTCAGCGCCGCCGCGAGCGGCGTCTCGGTCGACCTGGCCGCCGGCAGCGCCGCCGGTCAGGGGTCCGACACGCTCGAGGCCATCGAGAACGTGATCGGCTCGCCGGCCGACGACGACCTCACCGGTGACGGCGCCGACAACGTGCTCGCCGGCGCCACGGGCGACGACACGATCGACGGCGGGGCCGGCGCCGACACCTTGGTCGGGGGCGAGGGGAACGACACCGCCTCGTTCGCCTCCTCGTCCGCGGCGGTCACCGTGGACCTGCGCAAGGGCACGGCCAAGGGCGACGGCGACGACACGATCGATGGGTTCGAGAACGTTCTCGGGAGCGGCAAGGCCGATTCGATCAGCGGCAACAAGAGCTCGAACGAGCTCGACGGACGAGGCGGCAAGGACGACGTGTCCGGGGGAGACGGCACGGACGAGGTGCTGGGCGGCGACGGGAACGACCTCCTGTTCGGCGGGAACGGCAACGACATCGTGAAGGGCGGGAACGGCAAGGATCAGCTGAACGGCGGGAAGGGCACCCACGACATCTGCAAGGGCGGCGCCGACCCGGACTCGTTCGTCTTCTGCGAGAACTTCCCGACCTGAGCCGGGCGCTCCCGGCTCCTGCTTACAGCAGCCTCCGGCGTTCGAGCGGCCAGTACACCAGCCGGACGGCGGCCTTCACGTGTTCCCGGCGGACCGGGCCGAAGTGCCGGCTGTCGGTCGACTCCTCGGGCGCGTCCCCCTCGACCCAGAACTCGTCGTGATCCAGCACGCGGCCTTCGGGGGTCGGGTCGCCGGGGATCGCGATCACCCGCTTCACCATCTCGAACCCCGGACGCGCCGGGTGCTCGACGAGGACGATCGAGCCGCGACGCACGCGCGGACTCTCCACCGCGAGCGCCCAGTCCCCCGGTTCGAGCCCGGGACGCATCGAGGGACCGCTGATCTCCACCCGGAACGGCTTCCAGCGCAGGAACGCCCAGGCGGAGGCGGCGGTGAACGCGGCCGCGGCGAGGATCGGCTTCCGCGTTGCGCGAGCGCGGTGGTAGGTTCGGTCGGAAGGTCCGTCGTCCGAAGGAGGGGGAACGCCCATGCTCGAAGCTTTGCTCAGGCCGCGCCGTGTCGTCCATGCCCACTGCGACCTGCCGTGCGGCGTCTACGACCCGGCTCAGGCCCGGATCGAGGCCGAGTCGGTGAAGGCGATCCAGACCCGGTATCAGGACGCCGAGAAGTTCAAGACCGCCGGAGAGAGCGTCGAGGACTACCGCTCGCGGTGCCTCGGGATCAAGGAGCTTCGGGCCGACCTGGTCAAGGAGCACCTGTGGGTGCTCTGGACCGACTACTTCAAGCCCGAGCACCTCGAGAAGTACCCGCAGCTCCACGACCTCTTCTGGAAGGCGACCAAGGAGGCGGGGACGGCGAAGAAGGCGCAGGATCCCGAGCAGGGACAGAAGCTCCTCGACGCGATCGACGAGCTCGGCAAGATCTTCTGGGAGACCAAGGCGTAACGCCTCATTCGGAGGTGGAACGGAGCGGAGCCCGACCGGGCTCCGCTCTTGTCGTCCGATAGCCTGCGGGCGTGAAGGACATCGGGCTCGTCGGCGTGCCGTTCAGCGGGAAGTCGACGCTGTTCACGGCACTCACGCGCACCGGATCGCACGGTGGACAGGCGAACCACGCGATCGTGGCCGTGCCCGATCCGCGCGTCGAGGTGCTCTCGGAGATGGAGCGCTCGCGCAAGTCGGTGCACGCCCAGGTCGGGTTCGTCGACGTTCCGGGCGGTACGGCCTCGGCCCAGGGGATCGCGAAGCTGCGCGAGGCCGACGCGCTCGCGATCGTGGTCCGATGCTTCGGACCCGACGCGCGACCCGCGCCGGAGCTCCAGGGCGTCCGCGCCGACCTGCTCCTCGCCGATCAGTCCGTCATCGAGGCGGCGCTCGTCAAGGCGCGCAAACGCACGCGGGGGACCGTGAGCGGTGAGTTGGAGGCGCTCGCGAAGGCGAACGAGGCGCTCGAGTCCGAGACCCCGCTGCGCGACGCCGGGCTCACGGCCGACGAACGCAGCGGGCTGAAGGCGATCGCCCCGCTCACCCTCAAGCCCGAGGTCGTGATCGCGAACCTCGAGGAGGGCGCCGACGTGCCGGAGGAGCTTCCGGGTGGTGCGGTCGGCGTGTTCGCGTCCATCGAGGCCGAGACCGCCGAGATGGATCCCGACGAGGCGCGGGCGTTGCTCGACGAGTTCGGCGTGCACGAGCCCGGTCTGGAGCAGGTGATCCGGGCCGGCTACGGCGCGCTCGACCTCATCACGTTCCTGACCACCGGCGAGGACGAGACGAGGGCCTGGGAGGTGCAACGCGGGGCGAAGGCGCCCGAGGCCGCCGGGGCGATCCACACCGACCTCGAGCGGGGATTCATCCGCGCCGAGGTGATCGCCTACGACGAGCTCGTCGCCGCGGGCTCGATGGAGCAGGCCAAGGCGATGGGCCGGATTCGCGTCGAGGGCAAGGACTACGAGGTCGGCGAGGGCGACATCCTCCACGTCCGCTTCGCGGTCTGAACGTCGTGGCGGAGCGGGCGCGCGACGTCGAACGGCGGTCCTGGTGGTCCGCCGGCGTGGGTGGGATCGGCGCGGCGAGCCTCCTCTCCGACGCCGGGCACGAGATCCCGACATCCCTCCTGCCGGCGTTCCTGACGTCGACGCTCGGCGCGCCGGCGGCCGCGCTCGGAGTGATCGAGGGCGTGGCGGACGGAGTCTCCGGGGTGGCGCGCCTGGCCGGCGGGGCGCTCGCCGACGACCCGGATCGCCGCCGGGCGACCGCCATCGGGGGCTACGCGACAACGCCGGTGCTCTCCGCCTTGATCGCGACCGCGAGCGCCGTGTGGCAGGTCGGCGTTCTCCGCGTGGGGGCGTGGGCGGCGCGCGGGCTCCGGGTGCCGGCCCGCAACGCGCTCCTCGCGGATCTCGTTCCGCCGGCCGCGTACGGGCGCGCCTACGGGTTCGAGCGCGCGATGGACAACCTTGGCGCAATCGTCGGCCCCCTGCTGGCGCTGGCGCTCGTGGGCGCCGTGGGCATTCGCGGCGCGATCGCGCTCTCGGTCATCCCGGGGCTCCTGGCCGTCGCGGCGATGGCGTTCGCGATCCGGCGGATCCACGCGACCAGCTCGGCGGAGCGTCGCCCGGTCCGGCTTCGGGTGCGACCCGTCCTGCGCGGGAGGCTCGGCGCGACGATGCGCATCGTGACGGCGTTCGAGCTGGGCAACGTGGCGGTCACGTTGTTGATCCTGCGTGCGGTCGAGCTGCTGTCGCAGACCCACACGCACGACGAGGCGGTGCGCGTCTCCCTCTGGCTGTACGCGGGCTACAACGTCGCGGCGACGATCGGCAGCGTCGGCGCGGGCCACGCGGCCGATCGATTCGGCGCGCGACGCGCCCTGGTGGCCGGCGTCGCGGCGTTCCTCGTGGCCTACGTGACGTTCGGGTCGGCCGGCCCCGGCGTCCTCGTCCTGGCGATCGCGTTCGGTGTCGCGGGCCTCGGGAAGGGATTCGTGGAGACGGCCGAGCACGCGGCGGTGGCGGCCGACGCGGACGAGGGCATCCGCGGGTCGGCGTTCGGCGTGCTCGCCGGGATCCAGAGCTTCGGCAACGTCGCGGCGAGCTCCGTCGCCGGACTGCTCTGGACCGCCGCCTCCCCCGAATGGGCGTTCACGTGGGCGGCCTCATGGATGGTGCTTTCCCTCGGTGTGACAGCAGGTTTAAGGCTCTTCAACACCAGCCATACCTAGCGACCACCGCATCTGAACCTGTAGACTCCACCCCGCAATGGCGGAGGCCTATCGAATCGGCGAGGCGGCCGAGATGCTCGGCGTTCGGGTCGAGACGCTTCGGCGGTGGGAGCGGGACGGGAAGCTCACGACCACACGCACGGGTGGGCGCCAGCGACTCGTCCCGGCCGCCGAGGTGGCCCGGCTGCTGACCGAGCGGCGGGAGCGACCAAGGGTGACGGCGGGCAGCGTGCGCAACCGATTCCCCGGCGTCGTGACCGAGATCAAGCGCGACAAGCTCGCGGCGACGGTGGAGATCCTCGCCGGCCCGCACCGGATCCTCGCGTTCATCACCCGCGAGGCGGTGGACGAGATGGGGCTGAAGCCCGGCATCCACGCAGTGGCCACCGTCAAGGCCACGAACGTGATGGTGGAGGTGGACGAGTGAGGCGCGGGCTGACACTCCTCGTCTGTGCGTCGGTCGCGCTCGCCGGGTGCGGGGATTCGAGCGGCGAAGGCGAGGGAGCGGACCTGATCGTCTCGGCAGCGTCGTCGCTCACCGACGCGTTCACGGAAATCGGGGCCGCGTTCGAGGCCGCAAACCCCGGCGTGAGCGTGACATTCAACTTCGGGCCCTCGGACGGGCTCGCCACCCAGATCAACGAGGACGCGCCGGTCGACGTCTTCGCCTCGGCGAGCCCGACCTGGATGGATGCGGTGCAGGACGACGGCCCGGGAGTCTCCGGACGCACCGACTTCGCCCGGAACGAGCTCGCGGTCATCGTGCCCACGGACAATCCCGCGGCGATCGACTCCATCGAGGACCTGGCGAGGGAGGGCGTGCAGCTCGTCGTCGCGGCCGAAGGGGTCCCAGCAGGCGACTACGCGCGACAGGTCTTCGAGACGGCCGGGATCGCGGAGGGGGCGCTCGACAACGTCGTGTCGAACGCCGAAGACGTGCGAGCGGTCGTCACCTCGGTCGCCTCGGGCGAGGCGGACGCCGGCATCGTCTACGTCACCGACGTCACGTCCGACGTCGCCGATCAGGTGTCGCTCATCCAGATCCCCGACGACGCGAACGTGATTGCGACCTACCCGATCGCCGTCGTCACCGGCTCCGAGGAGGCCGACCTCGCGCAGCGCTTCGTCAACTACGTCCTCGGCGACGGACGGCAGGTCCTCGCCGAGCACGGGTTCCTTCCGCCCGCGTAGACGGCGCACGCCGGCCGCCTTCGTGGTCCCGGCGGCGCTGGGCGTCGCTCTCGTCGGCCTGCCCCTCCTCGGCCTGATCGTTCGGACGCCGTGGACGAGGATCGTCGCGGTCCTGACGAGCGAGACGGCGCTCACGGCGCTGCGCCTCTCGCTCCTCGTCTCGACGAGCGCCGCGGCCCTCTCGTTCGTGATCGGCTTCCCACTGGCCTGGGCGCTCTCGCGCGGATCCTTCCGCGGCAGGACGCTCGTCCGCGGTCTGGTGATCCTCCCGCTCGTGATGCCGCCGGTCGTGGCCGGCGTCGGCCTGCTCGCGGCGTTCGGTCGGCGGGGGATCGTCGGGTCCTGGCTCTTCGATTGGTTCGGCGTGCAGATCACGTTCACGACGACCGCGGCCGTGCTGGCCGCTACCTTCGTCTCCTTCCCACTCGCGGTGCTCGCGCTGGAGGCCGGCCTGCGAGGTCTGGACGAGCGCTACGAGGACGCCGCGGCGACGCTCGGCGCCTCGCGCCGGTACGTGCTCCGGCACGTGACCGTGCCGATGTTGGCCCCGCAGATCGCGGCGGCCTTGGTGCTGTCCTGGGCTCGCGCGCTCGGCGAGTTCGGCGCCACGATCACGTTCGCCGGCAATCTCCGGGGCCGGACGCAGACGCTCCCGCTCGCCGTCTACGAACAGCTGCAGACCGACCAGGACGCGGCATTCGCGTTGTCGATGCTGCTGATCGCCGTCGCGTTCGGCGTGATCCTCACCCTCCGCGGGCGGTTCCTCCGGTGACGCTCTCGGTCGACGTCGCCGTTCGGCGGGAGACGTTCGTGGTCCGTGCCGCCTTCGAGGCGGCCGCGGGCGAGACCGTCGCGCTGCTCGGCCCCAACGGCGCCGGCAAGTCGACGCTCGTCGCCTCGATCGCGGGGCTCCATCCACCGCACGAGGGCTCCGTGACGCTCGGCGGCACCGTCCTCGACGACCCCGCCGGCCGCGTGTTCGTCCCGCCGGAGCGGCGTCCGATCGGCGTCGTGTTCCAGGACCTCCTCCTGTTCCCGCACCTGACGGCGACCGAGAACGTCGCGTTCCCGCTCCGCGCGCGCGGCATGGCGAAGGTGGAGGCCTGTGAACGTTCGGCGGCCCTGCTCGACCGGTTCGGGGTCGGTGATCGGGGGCACGCTCGCGCTCGCGCGCTCTCCGGGGGGGAGGCGCAGCGGGTCGCGCTGGCCCGGGCGCTGATCGCCGAGCCGGCGCTCCTGCTGTTGGACGAGCCGCTGTCCGCGCTGGACGTCGGGGCGCGAGCCCGGACCCGCGAGCTCGTCCGCGACGTCCTGGCGCGCTTCTCGGGCGTGCGGCTCCTCGTGACGCACGATCCGGTCGAGGCCTCCACCCTCGCGGACCGGCTCGTGATACTCGAGGAGGGCCTCGTCACGCAGGCGGGGACGCCCGAGGAGGTCCGAACCGCCCCGCGTTCGCGCTACGCCGCCGACCTCGTGGGCCTCAACGCCTTCCACGGGCGTCTCGAGCCCATCGAGGAGGGCGCCGGCCGCATCGTGACGGCCGAGGGCGACGTCGTCGTGCCCTGGCCCGCGGGGTTCGAGGGCGGGGTCGTGATGGGATTGCTGCGTCCGGCGGACGTGACCCTCTCGCTCGAGCCGCCGTCCGGCTCCGCGCGGAACGTCTTCCGGGGTCGCGTGTCCTCGGTCGCCGTCGAGGGTGAACGTGCCCGCGTTCGGCTGGCGACGGCACCACCGTTGGTCGCCGAGGTGACGCTCGGCTCGGTCGACCGGCTCGGCCTCCGTGACGACGAGCTGGTGTGGGCGTCGTTCAAGGCCGTCGAGGTGCAGGTGCTCCCGTCCTAACAAGCGCCAAGCCGTAAGCTGTGGGGCCCATGGCCGAGACCGAAGCGCGCGACCACGCCGCCGCTGAGCACGCCGACATCGCACCGGATGGCGGGGGCGCGCCCGTGGATGGGGAGCCCACCCGCTCTCGCCGCTTCATCGGATCGACGCCGTTCCTGATCCTCGTCGCGGTCGGCGTCGCGATCCTCGTGAAGACCTTCCTGATCCAGGCCTTCTTCATCCCCTCCGCATCGATGGTGCCGACGCTCGAGGTCGGCGACCGCGTCTTCGTCAACAAGTTCGTCTACGACTTCGGGGACGTGGAGCGCGGCGACGTCATCGTGTTCGAGAACCCGGACCCGGGCGCGGTGCCCGACCGTGGCATGATCGACGGGTTCGTGCACTGGCTCGGCGAGGGGATCGGGTTCGCACAGCCGGAGGACGAGGACTTCATCAAGCGGGTGGTCGGCCTCCCCGGCGAGACGATCGAGATCCGGGACGACGTCGTGTACATCGACGGCGAGCCGCTCGACGAGCCCTACCTCACGAGCGAGGCGAGGCGGGCCAACGGCGACTTCCCACCCACCACGATCCCCGGGGACAGCCTCTTCGTGATGGGCGACAACCGCGGCAACTCCGCCGACAGCCGGTACGGGCTCGGCTTCGTGCCGCTCGACCGGGTGATCGGCGAGGCGTTCATCGTGATCTGGCCGCCGTCGCACCTCGGCGGCCTCGGCTAGCGGCGGGGCGCTCGCTCCGCGGGCTCAGCCGGGTGCCGCCGGAG
>JBOGVL010000045.1:0-12445 GCA_050692535.1 Actinomycetota bacterium
CGTCTGAGCCGTCCTTCATCGACTCGGTCTCGCGATACGGGCTCGCGACGCTGCCGGCGTCGAGGTGGTCGCGGCCGATCACGATCGGCGCCGAGAGCTCGCCGCTCGCCACCATCCGGTTGAAGGCGAGACCGGCCTTCGCACGCTGGCCGTACCCGAGCCAGCAGATCCGTGCCGGGAGTCCCTGGGAGGCGACGCGTTCCCGCGCCATCGAGAGCCAGCGGTGCAGCCGCTCGTCGTCGGGAAACAGCTCCGCGACCGCCCGGTCGGTCTTCGCGATGTCCTCCGGGTCGCCGGAGAGCGCCGCCCACCGGAACGGGCCCTTGCCCTCGCAGAACATCGGTCGAACGAACGCCGGCACGAACCCCGGATACGCGTACGCGCGCTCGAACCCACCGAGCCGCGCTCCGGCTCGAAGGTTGTTCCCGTAGTCGAACACGACGGCTCCCGCATCGAGGAACCCGACCATCGCCTCGACGTGCCGCGCCATCGAGTCGTACGACCGGCGCTGATACTCGTCGGGATCGGACGACCGCAGCGCCTCCGCCGCCTCCGGCGGGACGGCGGACGGCACGTACCCGCCGAGCGGATCGTGGGCGCTCGTCTGATCGGTGACCAGGTCGGGGCGAAACCCTCGGGCGAGCAGCGCCGGCAGCACCTCGGCGCAGTTGCCGACGAGGCCGATCGACACGGCCTCGCCCGCGGCCCTCGCCGCCTCGGTCCATCGCAGGGCCTCGTCCAGATCGGACGTCTCGCGATCGAGGTACCGGGTCTTGATCCGCCGCTCGATCCTGGCCGGGTCCACCTCGACGCAGAGCGCGACACCTCCGTTCATGATGACGGCGAGGGGTTGTGCGCCGCCCATCCCCCCGAGGCCGCCGGTGACCGTCACCGTGCCGCGCAGGGACCCGTCGAACCGCTGGTGGGCGGCCTCCGCGAAGGTCTCGTACGTCCCCTGCAGGATGCCCTGCGTCCCGATGTAGATCCACGAGCCGGCGGTCATCTGCCCGTACATCGTCAGCCCGGCGTGCTCGAGCTCGCGGAAGGTGTCCCAGTCCGCCCACTTCGGCACGAGCATGGAGTTGGAGATGAGGACCCGCGGCGCCCGGGGATGTGTCTTGAAGACCGCGACCGGCTTCCCCGACTGGACGAGCATCGTCTCGTCGCTCTCGAGGCCGCGGAGGGTCCGGACGATCGCGTCGAACGCCTCCCACGAGCGCGCCGCCCGGCCGGTGCCGCCGTAGACGACGAGGTCCTCGGGTCGCTCGGCGACGTCCGGGTCGAGGTTGTTCATGAGCATCCGCAGGGCCGCCTCCTGAGGCCAGGCCCGGCACGACAGCTCGCTCCCCCGGGGTGCCCGGATCTCTCTCGCGCCCACGCTCGCGATGATAGGTGCGCGCGCGACCCGACGGTCGCGGTCGTTTCGACCAGGCCCACTCCGTTGCCTCGGGGCGAATCGGCGGCTACGGTCGGGCCGTGGCGGAGGGGGCGATCCGCGTGCTCGTCGCGGACGATGAGGCGGTGCTGCGCACGGCGCTGGCCGATCTCGTCGGCTCGGACTACGACTTCGAGCTCGTCGGCGTCGCCAAGGACGCGCAGGAGGCGATCGACCTGGCCGAGGCCACGCGTCCGGACGTGGCGTTGGTGGACGTTCGGATGCCGGCGGGCGGCGGGCTCCGGGTCGCCGAGGAGCTGCGGCAGCGTCAGCCGGCCACCCGGGTCCTCGCCCACACCGCCGTCGACGACCGAGCCACCGTGGTCCGGATGCTGCAGGGGGGCGCCGTCGGCTACCTCGTGAAGGGAACGCAGCCCTCGGAGATCCTCGGGGCGATCCGGCGAGCCGCCCGGGGGGTCCCGAGCGTCTCTCCCGAGGTGATGTCCGGCCTCGTGAAGGAGCTCGCCGACCAGCTGCAGCGGGAGGAGGCCGCGTCCAGCGAGCGCACGTTCAGGATCGAGCGCGTCACGGCCGCGATCCACGGATCCGGCCGGACGACCGTCTACCAGCCGATCGTGGAGCTCGAGGACCGTCGCGTGGTGGGCATGGAGGCGCTCGCGCGCTTCGACCTGGAGGGGGAGCCGTGGCCGGTCGAGCGCTGGTTCTCCGAGGCGGCCAAGATCGGGCTCGGAACCGACCTGGAGCTCGCCTGCAACCGGAGCGCGCTCGCCGCGCTGACGCGGATCCCCGCCCGCGCGTACCTGTCGATCAACGTCTCGTACCGGACGGCCGAGTCGGACGAGCTGCTCGAGCTGCTCGACTCGGTGGACGCCGCTCGGATCGTCGTCGAGATCACGGAGCACGAGGCGGTGGAGGACTACGACCGGCTGACGCGCGCGCTGCAGCGGCTCCGGGAGCGCGGCACGCGGGTCGCCATCGACGACGCCGGCGCGGGCTTCGCGAGCCTCCGGCACATCCTGCTGATCGACCCCGAGATCATCAAGATCGACGTGAGCCTGACGACCCGGATCGACACGGATCCTCGCCGGCGGGCGCTGGCCACCGCGTTGATCTCCTTCGCCGACGAGATGGGGATGACCGTGGTCGCCGAGGGCGTGCAGACGCAGGAGGAACGCGAGGCGCTTCAGGCGCTCGGCGTCAAGCTGGGTCAGGGCTTCTTCCTCGGGCCGCCCGGGCCACTGGACGAAGACGCCGGCTCCGAGTAGTCCGGCCCGAACTACGAGGTGCGGCGGTCGACCGCCCAGGACGAGCCGGCGGTCGCCTTGGTGAAGGACTTCATCTCGGTCGCGATGGCGACCGCCTCCGCGAAATGCCGGAAGGATCGCTTGGTCGTCGTCGCGACGCCGATCGACAGCGTCAGGAATGGGAACTGCTGCTCCTCGCCCCGCCGGCTCATCAGCAGGATGTGGCCGCGCTGCTGATCCGCCTGGTCGTAGAGGGTCGGCACGGTCTCGTCGAACCGCCGCACGATGAGCTCGGCTAGCGACTCCGCCTCGTGCGCCTCGCAGACCACCACGAAGTCGTCGCCGCCGACGTGCCCGACGAAGGTCCCCGGCCCGCTTCCCTCTCGCGCGACCTGCTGGATCAGCCCGGCGGTGAACTGGATCACCTCGTCGCCCCGCATGAAGCCGTAGTGGTCGTTGAACGCCTTGAAATGGTCGAGGTCGGCGTACAGGATCGCGAAGTTCGCGCCCGACTGGACCCGGCCCTCGATCTCGTCCTCGATCCGGACGTTGCCGGGCAGGCCGGTCAGCGGCGACTGCTGCCGCATCTCCTTTGCCCGCCGCAGGACGCCGCGGATCCTGGCCAGGAGCTCCGGGGTGTCGAACGGTTTCACGATGTAGTCGTCCGCGCCGACCGCGAAGCCCTCGAGCTTGTCCGCCGAGAGCCCGCGAGCGGTCAGCATGATCACGCTGACCGACGCGGTCCGGCTGTCCTGTCGGAGCTGCCGCGTCAGCTCGAAGCCGTCCATGTTCGGCATCATCACGTCGGCCAGCACAAGCTCCGGACAGCGCTCGTGGGCCAGGTCGAGGGCCTGCCGGCCGTCGTTGGCGACCCGGACCTCGTACCCGGCGGCCCGCAGCTCGATCTCGAGCAGCCGGGCGATGAACGGGTCGTCGTCGACGACCAGCACCGAACCCCCGCCCGGCAGGGCGGACTGCCCGTTCACGTCTTCGACCGACACCACCATCCAACCCCCTGTCAGGGTGAGGAATCGGCAGGATACCCCCGCGGGTGTAGCCGCCGGGGACGGGTCGCCGAAGGCCGGGCAGGAGGCCCCGACCCGGGGGGTCTCATGCCCGGGTTCGTGGGACGATGTGCCGCGCATGGACGTGCTCGACTCGTTCCTGGATGCGGTGGGCGACACGCCCCTCGTCCGGCTCGCCAAGGTGACCCGGGGCGTCCGGGCGACCGTCCTCGCCAAGCTCGAGATGCTGAACCCGGGCGGGAGCGTGAAGGACCGGATCGGCCTGCGGATGATCGAGGCGGCGGAGGCGGCCGGACTCCTCAGGCCCGGCGGCACGATCGTGGAACCGACCTCGGGCAACACCGGACACGGGCTCGCGATCGCCGCAGCGATCCGCGGCTACAAGTGCATCTTCGTCATGCCCGACAAGATGAGCCAGGAGAAGATCTCGCTCCTTCGGGCGTACGGCGCCGAGGTCGTGATCACGCCGACCGCCGTGGCGCCCGAGTCCCCCGAGTCCTACTACCGGGTCGCCGACCGCCTCACCGAGGAGATCCCCGGCGCGTTCCAGCCGAACCAGTACTTCAACGCCGAGAACCCCGGCGCCCACGAGGCGACGACCGGCCCGGAGATCTGGCGCCAGACCGACGGGCGGATCACCGCCCTGGTCGTCGGCGTCGGGACGGGCGGGACGATCACGGGGACCGCGAGGTTCCTGCGCTCACAGCGGCCCGATCTGCTCGTGGTGGGCGCCGATCCCGAGGGCTCGATCTACTCCGGCGACGTCCACCCGTACCTCACCGAGGGGATCGGCGAGGACTTCTGGCCGAAGACGTTCGATCCGGCGCTCGTCGACCGCTACGTCCGCGTGTCCGACCGCGACGCGTTCCGGATGGCCCGGCGGATCACCCGGGAGGAGGGGATCCTCGTCGGCGGGTCGTCGGGCACGGCTGTCGTCGCGGCCCTCGAGGTCGCGCGCGAGCTCGGGCCCGACGACGTGGTCGTGGTGATCCTCCCCGATACCGGCCGCAACTACCTGTCCAAGCTCTACTCCGACACCTGGCTGCTCCAGTACGGGCTCACCGATCGCCCCGAGATCGTGCGGGTCGAGGAGGTCCTCCAGGCCAAACACGGCGAGGTCCCGCCGCTCGTCACGGTGAACGCCCACGACAAGGTGCGGCAGGCGATCGACGTGCTTCAGGAGTACTCGATCTCGCAGGCGCCGGTCGTCCGCGAGTCGTCGATGGACGTCACGCAGTTCGTGGGCTCGATCCGCGAGTCGGCCCTGCTCGACCGGATCTTCCGCGACCACGACGCCCTGCAGGCCGACGTCGCCGAGGTCATGGGGCCTCCCATCACGATGGTCGAGTTCGACGAGCCCGTCGAGGTCGCCTTCCAGACGCTGCAGCACGGACCCGCCGTGCTCGTCGTGAAGGCCGGCCAGGCGCTCGGCGTCCTGACGAGGAGCGACCTGCTCGAGTTCCTCGCGCACGGACAGCGCGGCTGAACCTGCGTGCGCGCGCTCGGGATCGACGTGGGCGTTCGCAAGGGCCTGGACCTCGTCCTGCTGGAGGACCGCACCGTGCTCGACACGGCCCGCCGCGTGACCGTGAAGGAGCTCGCGCGCGTCGTCGGCGACCTGGGCCCGGACGTGGTCGCGATCGATGCGCCGCCGGCGTGGGCCTCGACCGGGCGCTCCCGCCTCACCGAACGGGAGCTGCGGTGGTTCGGCATCCAATGCTTCAACACGCCCTCCGACGACCGGATGGCCGAACATCCCTTCTACGAGTGGATGACGGTCGGATTCGAGGCGTTCCGCGCGATCGAGGCGTCCTTCCCCCGGTACCGGGGCGGGTCGGCGAAGGGGACGGCGATCGAGGTGTTCCCGCACGCCAGCGCCGTCATCCTCGCCGGCTGTCTGCCTCCGAGGGGCGTGCCGCCGCACGCGTGGCGGCGGCAGGTCCTTCGCTCGCAGGGGATCGACGCCCGCGTGCTGCGCTCGGCCGACCAGGTGGACGCCGCGCTCGCCGCCCTGACCGGTCGATTTGCCCTGGAACGCCGGTTCAGCGCGCCCGGCGATCCCCGCGAAGGCCAGATCGTCGTGCCCGCGGTCGCCCTGCCGGCGCATCCCTTCCGGCGGGGCGCCACCCCCCCTGGCCGCGACGACGACCAGGCGGCGCTCCCGGGGATGTCGGCGTGCGCATGCGGCGACCCTTCGTGCGCGGCGATGACCGCCCGCGAGTTCGCGCCGGGCCACGACGCGAAGCGCAAGTCCACGCTGTGGGCGCAGGCGAGATCGGGCGAGGACGCGGTCCAGGAGCTGCGGCGCCGAAGGTGGGAGCTTCCCCCCGAGATGCGATAGGTCCGGGCGAGGGTTCGACGAGGATGGAGCCATGAGCGAGATGCGGTTCGAGACGCGGGCGATCCACGTGGGTCAGGATCCCGAGGCGGAGTTCGGCGCCGTGAACGTCCCGATCTACCAGACCTCCACCTACGCGCAGCCGGCGGTCGGCAAACCCAAGGCCTACGACTACGCGCGGGGCGGCAACCCGACCCGCGAGGCCCTGCAGCAGGTGCTCGCCTCGCTGGAGGGCGGGAGCCGGGCGCTCTCGTTCGCGAGCGGCCTCGGCGCGACCACGACGTTGCTGCTCACCCTGAAGCCCGGCGACCACGTGGTGATCGGCGACGACGTGTACGGCGGCACGTACCGCCTATTGGCGCAGGTGATGAGCGGCTGGGGCGTGCCGTTCGACACGGTGGATCTCGCGAACGAGCGCGCCTACCGCGCCGCCCTGCGCGACCGGACCGCCATCGTCTGGCTCGAGACACCGACGAACCCGTTCCTCAAGGTGATCGACATCGAGCGCGTCGCAGCGACGGCGCACGAGGCGGGCGCTCGCTGCGTGGTCGACAACACGTTCGCGACTCCGTATCTCCAGCGGCCCCTCGAGTCCGGAGCGGACGTCGTGCTCCACTCGGTGACCAAGTACCTCGGCGGCCACTCGGATCTGATCGGCGGCGCGATCGTCACGAGCGACGACGAGCTGATCGAGCGCCTCACGTTTCTGCAGAACGCGGTGGGTGCGGTGCCGGGACCGATGGACTGCTACCTGGCGCTCCGCGGCGTGAAGACGCTCGCCGTCCGGATGGAGGCGCACTCCACCGGCGCCGAGCGGGTCGCCGAGTTCCTCGCCGGGCACCCGAGGGCGACGAAGGTGCACTTCCCGGGCCTGCCCGATCATCCGGGGCACGAGATCGCCGCCCGCCAGATGCGGCGGTTCGGGGGGATGGTGAGCTTCGAGGTCGCCTCGCGCAACGAGGCCGTCCGCGTCGCCGAGCGCACCCGGATCTTCTTCCTCGCCGAGTCGCTCGGGGGGGTCGAGTCGCTGATCGAGCTCCCGGGGCCGATGACGCACGCCAGCGTCGCCGGCTCGCCGCTCGAGGTGCCGGACACGCTGGTCCGGCTCTCGGTCGGCATCGAGCATCCCGACGATCTGGTCGCCGACCTCGATCGGGCGCTGGCGGATTGAAACCCGGCCGTCAGGCGATCACGAGCTCGTCGCCGGCGGTGGCGAGGGCGACGGCCCGGATCCCGGGCGGCCCCGGGACGACGACGAGCGGGAGGCTCGCTCCCCCGAGCCAGTCCCGCAAGGCGGCGGCGTCGCCCCCCACCTCGACCCGTGCGATCCCCTCGACGCGGCTCCCGTGTCCGGCCCGCAAACGCCCGGGATGCTCGGTCGTCTCGATGTCCCACGCGATGAAGAACGGCATCCACGGCGCCCGCCGTTCATCCTCCACGCCGGCGCTCCGCCAGCG
This sequence comes from Actinomycetota bacterium, assembly GCA_050692535.1. Lineage (GTDB taxonomy): Bacteria > Actinomycetota > UBA4738 > UBA4738 > HRBIN12 > CALGFI01. Next base: position 7,461 of record JBOGVL010000045.1, read on the forward strand.
GACCCGGGACCCGTCGGGGCGTTCCCGCCGCCCCTCGACGACCTCGAGACCCAGGCGCGACGCCACCGAGTCAAGGTCGTCCGGCGCGACGCAGATCGCCGCCCAGCCGCCCCCGGCGGCGGCGCGCTCGAGCACGGCCCGTCCGAAGACCGACCGGGACGCCGCGCCCTCGTCCACCGCCGCGACCAGCTCGAGGTAGGCCTCGCCGAGCGGGACGATCCGGTTCGCGGTCCCCCAGCCCGGATGGCGTCCGCCGGGCGTGGAGTCCAACCCGTACTCGCGTCGGAAGCGGCCGGCGGCCTCTTCGAGGTCCCCGACGGCGAAGGCGACGTGGTCGATCCGCACGGCCCGAGCCTATCTAGGGGAACTATCCCTTCGAGGGCGGTAGCGCCTCCGAAGGGGTGGGCTAGGTGGCACCCCTACGCCAACCCGAACGGCAGACCCTTGAAGGCTGGTTCGCATCGCTTCAGAACCAGGTCTACGGCATCCGTCATGTCCCGCAGGACTTTCGGCATGTCCTGGATGTAGAAGCCACCGTCCCCGAGTTCGCGGCTCAAGCCTACGTACATGGGGCTTGTGTACTCCATCTCCACGTCAAATTCGCCTGTCGGCTTCCAGACCTTCACCCGGACGACGGCTGCGCCTACGTGCAGCGGATAGCCGGCAAGGAAGTGGGCCTGCGCCCGCTCACACCCGGTGAGTTGCTGGATCTTGGCGAAGGCTTGGCCAGAGACTACGGGTTGAGTGACGACCAGGACACGATGCTTGTCTTGGTCGGAGAGGTCACGCAGGTCGGCGAGTGGAAGGAAGGGCCATTCGCGGTTCCCTCCTTGGTACGGCTGGCACGACTCGATCAATGCGACGTGTTCCTCAGACAGGCTCTTAAGCACCCACCGTTTGTTGTTGAACAGGGTGGCGTTGCCGCAGATCGGAAAGGCGGTCTTGCCGAACGGCGTTCCTCCCTGATTCCACCATCCGAGCTGCCACGCGATGTAGTCCATCGCAGAACGCAGGTTGTGGACGATGTCGCCCACCCGAAGGCCCCACTCGGGGGGCATGTCGCTGAGTTCCACTACGCGCCAGTTCAGGAAGAACACCTCCGGATCATCCGTAGCCTCAAGCCCTTCATCTCGCTGGATGGTTACGGAGTTGATCTGCTGGCTAACAGCCTCGCGGAGAGCATCGAAATGCTGCTGCGCCCACCGGAACTTTTCCCAGGCACCCTCCAGGGAATCGAACATGGCGCGTAGAATGGAGCCACGATGCCGAGCAAGAAGCAAACCGAACCCAAGCAGCGCACCGACAAGGGCTACGAGATTCCCGTTCCCAAGAAAGACGACTTCTTCGACGCCCTGGGGAAGGCTGCGCGAACCCCTAAGCCTGAGGAATCCGAGTCAGGAAAGCGTCGAACATCCCGCGACGACCGGTGATTTCCCGGTTGTTGTAGCGGAAGACGTACTCGTCCAAGTACGACTGAAGGTGCTTGGTCGAGACGGAGTGGTAGACCCCTCCGAGCCCACGTTTTACAAGCGCCCAGAACCCCTCGATGGTGTTGGTGTGGACGTCTCCGCTCACGTACACGCCCTGGGCGTGGTTGACGCGGGAGTGGGAGTAGCCGAGCCCGCCGAGGTCGCGATAGGCGTAGGACTCGTCCGTGTACACGGTGGACTCAGGCAGGATGCGCTCTTTGGCGTGGGGCAGCAGGTGCGCTTTCTTGGTGCCCTCGGCTACCCGAGCGAATACCTTGCCAGTCCCGCTGGGGCCACGCTGAACCATGCCGATAACGGGGGTCTTGGTGACGCCCCCGGTCCCGGCGTGGGGGCGCTTGCGCTCATGCTTCCACTTGTCCTTGCCCCCGAAGTAGGCCTCGTCCATTTCGACGGTCCCGCCCACGGTCATGTCGTCCTGGGCGAGCAGGGAGCGGATACGGTTCGCCATGCGCCATGCGGTCTTGTAGGTAACGCCAAGCTCCCGCTCTATCTGCTTCGCGGAGATTCCGCATCTAGTGCTGGCCATGAGGTACATCGCGTAGAACCACAGCTTCAGGGACGTAGCCGAGTCCTCGAAGATCGTCCCGACCATCGGATGCACTCGGTGGCCGCAGAACTGGCAGGAGTACGACGGCCGCGCCTGCTCCCGGTGATGCTTGGTCACGCGGTCACACTTCGGGCAGAACGCCCCATCAGGGAAGCGGTAGCGGAACAGCCAATCGAGGCAGGCAGCATCGTCCGGGAACTCCCGCTCGAACTCCATGAGCGCGTAGCGGGACTCGGAAGCTTTCGACCGCTTCGGGTTATTCCGGTCCACCTTGGACATGGCTCATATATACCACAGGGCGGTACCGCCGTCAAGTCTCCAGACCTTGAGGCTCGTTTCGCCCTTGACTCATCGGGTACTCTTTGGGCATGGAGCGAGCACGTAAACCGAGCGACGGAAGGAAGCCCGCGAAGCCGGGGTCACGAACCTAGGTTAGCGCCGCTCGCATCCGCTCCGCGAGCTCCTCGAAATGCTCGTACACCGTCGCATCGTTTTCCTGTGTCCGCCGATACCACACAGCGGGTTTCCACTGATCCCAGGTCTTCACTAGCCCTAGTCCAAACGTGTCCTCGACGATTGCGAAAGAAATGGCGTGGGCACGAAGCAGCACCGCTAGGTCCTCAAAGAAGTTGGGGATTCTCTCAAGTACGAACCGCTTTTCCGATCCCATCTCAACCAGCACGCTTAGGTAGGACCGCAACAACCAGGGATCATCAACAAATGGGGCGGCCAGTTGACGTGCTTCGGCAAGCAAGTCCTCATCCCAGCGTTTGGAGATGTCCGCCATCAACGCGGCGTGACGTGACCTCGTCGCGGCCGCCCAGGCTAGGGCAATCCCAATCAGCGCAACCACGGTCGCGGTGGCAGTCACGACCTGCGAGATGTTGGCCCATGTCTCCCACGTCCATAGCGGTGGGCCTGGAGAGGGGGCGACGGTCTCCATGAGCACGCATCTAAGCACTTACTGCCCTCAAAGGGATAGTTACCCTATCTAGACTCGACGCATGCTCGGATTCCCCATCGCGATCCTCGTCGCGGCGCTGACGGCCGCCACCCCCTCGGCCTCACCCACGCCCTCGCCCGCATCCGGCTTCGGCGCGGCGCTCGGCACGGGGGCCGGGATCGGGGTGCTGGTCGTGATCGCCGCCGCCTTCCTGTGGTTCCGGGCGCGGGCGATGCGCCGCTAGCCCTTCGGCCGCTTGAGGTAGGCGACCAGCGACTGCCCGCCCATGGGGTTCGTGATCTGCGCGATCGTGACGAGCTCCCAGCCGTCCTCGCCGAACGTGTTCAGGATCTCGCCCGGGTTGTGCTCCAACAGCGGCGCGACGAAATACTCCCACCTGGACATCTCTCTGCCTCCTCGGTCATCCCCGCAGTCGTTGGATCGTGCGCTTGATGCAGGCGCCCATGACGACGGTCAGCCCGGCGTCCTCGGCGATCCGTCGCGCCTGGTCGTTCACGATGCCCTCCTGGAGCCACAGCACCTTCGCTCCCCGGACGACCGCCTGCTCGGCGACCGGTGGCGTGTGCTCGGCTCGGCGGAACACGTCCACCACGTCGACCCGGACCTCCTCCGGCACGCCGAGAAGCGAGGGAAACGCTCGCTCGCCGAGGACCTCGGTCTCGTTCGGATTGACGGGGACGATCCGGTATCCCAGCTCTTGCAGGAACTCGGCCACCTCGTAGGAGGGGCGATCGGTCTTGGACGACAGGCCGACGACCGCGATCGTCTCCGCGTCGCCGAGGATCGATCGCAGCTCGGCGTCGCTCGGCGCGGCGGGCGGGCTCGGCGCCTCGCTCACCGCGACCTCACGCCGTCGGAGCCCTGCGCGCTCATGCGGTCTCGCCGACGACGTCGAGGAGGCTGTGCACGATCCTCGCCGTGGCGCCCCAGACGGTATGGGCGCCCATGTCGTACGCGAACCCTCGGTACACGACGTCCTCCCGCGCCCACTCCACCTCCTCCTCGGCGGCCGCCAGCGCCTCGAGCCGGTACTCCAGCACCTCGGCGATCTCGCCCGCGTTGGGGCGGAGCGCGGGCGCATCCGGCAGGAGCCCCACGAACGGCACGATCAGGATGCCGGACACGAACGTGTGGACCGGCGGGAGAGCGCCGAGCAGCTGCACGTCCCGGGGCGCGACGCCGATCTCCTCCTCCGTCTCGCGGAGGGCCGTCGCAGCGATCGTCGCGTCCTCCTCGTGGCGGATGCCGCCCGGGAAGGAGATCTCGCCCGCGTGCCGCGAGAGCGCGTCACTCCGCTTCGTGAGGAGCAACGACCCGCCTCCCACGACCGGCACCAGCACACCGGCGAGCCGGTCGCCGGGCGGCGGCCGGTGACGGGGATCCGGGTCGAGCGCGGCTCCCAGCCGTTCGCGGAGATCGGTCGAGTACATTCGTCGGCCATGGTAGAGGAGCCCGCCGCCGCGACCGCGGACGACGCGGGGGCGCGGGCCGCCGCCGCGGTCGACGCGGGCGAGGTGCTCCGCTTCGCGCAGGCGCTGATCGCGGCTCCGAGCGAGAACCCCGGCGGCACCGAGGACCTGGCGGCCGCGGTCGCGTGCGAGCTGCTCGATGAGCAGGGCGCGACTCCTCGGATCGTCCGGGGCGACGCGGGACGGCCGAGCGTCGTCGCCAGGGTCGGCGGACGGGAGCGGCCGAGGCTCGCCTGGAACGGACATCTCGACGTCGTTCCGGCGGGCGATCCGTCGACCTGGGAGCGCCCCCCGTTCGCGGCGGAGGTCGTGGCCGGGCGGCTCATCGGCCGGGGGGCCGCGGACATGAAGGGAGCGATCGCGAGCGCGATCGCGGCCGCCGCGGCGATCCGGCGATCCGGGGTCGCGCTCGGGGGCACGCTCGAGTTCCACCTCGCCGCCGACGAGGAGCTCGCCGGCCTCCACGGGACGAAGGTGCTGTGGGAGCGCGGGCTGCTCGACCAGGACGCGTGTGT
>JBOGVL010000046.1:0-12376 GCA_050692535.1 Actinomycetota bacterium
CTCTCGGCGAGCACGCGGCCCTGCATGGCTGCGAGCTTGCCCGCGTCCCAGAGCGGCGCTTCGGCGCTCGCCGCCTCGTGGATGCCGCCGCCCGCCACACCGGTGACCGCGCGATCGCGCGTCGCCACGGTGAGCGCCACCGCGCTCATGATAAGCGCCGCGGCGGCCAGGGCGGACACGGCCGCGGTCCAGAGCGTGAACCCCGCCGGCCGGGCTGAGACCCTGATCGTTTCGGCCTTCGTGCCCATGGTTCCCTCCTCTCACCTAGGTACCGATCCGTGAGCCCGAGGCTAGGGGGAGCGGCGACGGGAGGAATCCCCGAAATCCGTACCGATCGAGGCTGGTGGCCGGTACGCCTTGGCGTTGGGGTTGGTCGTCGATCGTCGCGGTCGTGCGCCCAGATGGACCAGGAAGCGATCCTGTTCGCCCAGGCTCTGCCGACTAGGGTGAGCTCATGAGCCACGGGTCAGACGCACGCTCGGCGGCTCTGGTGACCGGAGCGTCCTCGGGCATCGGCGCAACCCACGCAGAGCGCCTCGCCTCGTCGGGGTACGACGTCGTCCTGATGGCCCGACGCGCCGACCGACTCTAGGCGCTGGCCCAGCGTCTGCGTGAGCAGCACGGCGTCTCGGCCCGCGTCCTCATCGCCGACCTGTCCGAGGACGGTGGCATCGATGCCGTCGCTTCGTCGATCCAGAGCCAGTCCGAGCTCGCGGTGCCGGTCAACGACGCTGGTTTCAGCGCTATGGCCCGTTCGTCGAGATCTCGCCCGAACGCATCGACCGCCTGATCGAGACCCACTGCCGCGCGACGACGCCGCTCAAGCGCGCCGCCCTCCCGGACATGATCTCCTTCGGTCGGGGGGCCGCTGCTCCACGACCAGCTCCACCGAGCATGACCCGGACCTCCTCCCGAGGGCCGCAGTGGCCACGAGAGCAGGCCGGGCGCCGGTGTCAAACATCTGGCGGAGCTGTCGAAGATCTGGTGGAACCGTCTAAAGCATCAGCCGGAGCCGATCCCGAAAGCATCTGCCGAAGTCGCACACCGGAGAGTGTCCACTGCCTCCACCTCAGCTCCCCGAAGTCTCCCCCGCCATTTTCGTCACGGTTCGCGCCTCTCCCGCGCCTTTGTATGGGCAAGAGATGGCAGAGATGGCCGTGTCTCGGCATCTGGTTTGCCAGCAGGCGGTGCCGTGGCGGGCGACGAGTGGGTTCGCACTCGACGGCTGGACGCGGGCACGTCGCGATCCGTCGCGATCGCGTAGGACGCGCCGAGGGTCTCAGTGCCAAGAGCAGATGGGAGCGCCGAAGCCCCGAACCCGAGCACCTCGTGGGAGGCGAGCTCGGAGTCCACGGAGGCGAAGGACGCCCGGAGCGCTCGCGGCGGAGGTGGACCAGGACGCGCGTTGAGCAAGATCGCCAACGGGTCACGCGGCGCGACCGCTGGACGGTCTCGGCGGGAGCGACCCGCATCGAACGCTTGTCAAGCGCACGCCGGCGCGGCGAGCAAGGGAGGTGAGATCGGCACGAATTGATTACCTCTGGACGGCTGGACAGCTGCGCGCTCGCGCGCGAGCTCGCGCCTTGAGCCGCGGTCGTTACGCCGCGGCGCATGGGCGGCGGGAGCGCGCAGGCGCGAGATCGAAAAGGCTGCAGGTCACGGGGCAACTTCAACCGGAGACCAGCCACGGAAGGAGGGGGAGGAGTGTGCCCAAATCATGTCTCGAGCAGAACGAAACATGTATCGCGCGCGCGTGGAATCGCTGCTCGATGAGCGAGACCATGCGATCCTCCTCAGCCTCCTCGAGCACAAGGTCCTCACCACCGACCAGATCAAGAGCCTGTTCTTCCGCTCTATCAGGCGGTGCCAGCACCGGCTGAGGGAGCTGAAGGATCTTGGGGTCATCGCACCGTTCACGCCGAGGAGAGGCTTCGCAGAAGGAAGGCCGCCGGCGTGTTGGTTCCTCACCAAGACCGGCTTGAGCGAGATCGCCGATGCCAAAGGCGTCCGACTCTCGGACCTGCCTGGGTTCCGAACGAGAGCTACCGAGGAAGTCGCAACCTCGCCCATCGTCTCGGGGTCGACGCGTTTCTTCTGCGCCCTCGTGGAGGCCTCCAAGGCGCACGAAGACCACTGCCTGGCTACCTGGCGTCCCGAGCCCTGGGTCCGGACAACAACGACCGCGGAGGTGAAGCCCGACGGGTTCGGGCGCTATATGCATCCGGCCGGAGCGTGCGAGTTCTATCTCGAGTACGACCGCGGGACCGAAGCCGTCGGCGCACTCTCGCGAAAGCTCGAAGGCTACCTGCGGCTCGCAGCCGGCTGGACGGAGGAACGGGAGCCGACGGGGTTCCCGAACCTCCTCGTCCTAGTTCCGGAGGAGGTGCGCGAGGGGGAGGTCGGCCCGGCCCTGCACTTCGCAGTCGGGCGTCTGCACGTCCCCGAAGCGCTCGCGGCGTCGTTCCCGCTGTACGCGGCGGGCGAGGACGCGCTTACGCGATACGGCGTGCTCGCGCCGACGTGGAACCACTTGCTCACGGAGACAGAGCGTTTGTCGCTTGTCGAGCTGCCGCCAAGCCATGCGACGCCAACCGGGCGACGCGATGCCTCGGCCGCTACTTCACTGATGCCGTTCGCGACCGACGGCGTCGTATCTCCCCTGTTTCCACTCCCCCACGATTCGCCGTGCAGCCGCCCCGGCTGCCGCCGTGACGCGAGGTCGATCGGATGAGACACGGGCTGCAGGTAGGCTCACCCGATCGCCAGAGAGAAGTGGGCGCGGGCGAAGTTGCGATCCGGGTCTGAGCGAAGCGCCGGAGAAGGGGCAGGCCTGCTGGACGCCGTCGCCATGTATCCCGACCACTTGGAGGTGACCGTCAAAGGCGCTCCACGCCTCAACGTGACACTCAAAGAGGCTGGTCTTGGGCCTGGAGGGTGGCAGTTCTGTGGTGTCGGAGGGGGTGTGCAGCTGACGGTGTCCGTTCACGCTCGGGCCCTCGTCTTCTCCCGGAGCCTCTCATACGGGGTCTGACCCCCGAGGCTCCCGTGTGGCCGGTTGAAGATGTAGAAGCGCTCCCACTCCTGGAGCCGGTCGTTGAACAGCTCGGTGTCGTCGATCACGATGCCCTCGAGCATCCGGTAGAACTCCTCTTGGTCGATGCGGTGTGACCGCTCCACCTTCCCGTTCAGCCGTGAGGTGGCTGGCTTGATGTAGACGTGCCCGATCCCCTTGTCCAGGACGTGGTAGTGGAACTGGGATCCGAACTCCGGCCCGTTGTCGGTCTGGATCACCTCGACGGCGAACGGCAGCTTCTCTACCACGGAGTCGACGAACCGGATCGCGCTGGTCTGGTTCAGCCGGTCGTAGATCCGAAGCACCCGGATCCGGGTGCAGTCATCGATCGCGGTGAACTGGTAGTGCTTCCTCCGTGACCCTTGCAGCGGAGCGATGAACTTCACGTCGATCTGGACCCGGTGGCCGGGCAGGGGCTTCTCGTAGCGCTTCCACCGGTCGACGTGGCGCCGGTAGCGCTGGGAGGCCGGCAGCCGGCTCATGTCCAGGCGCCTCAGGATCCGCCAGACTCCCGAGGGTGAGATCTGCACGTCGTGGTACCGCTTCAGATACATCGAGATCTTGTGAGGTCCGAAGTGGTAGCTCCGGCGGAGGTAGACGATCTTGCCCACGACGTCGGCCTTGGGCGTTCGGGATCACGTGAGGCCGGCGTGAGCGATCCCGGAGCCCTTCCAGACCATGCTCCTCGTAGCGCCGGAGCCACTTGTAGTAGGCCTGGCGCGTGATCCCGAAGTAGCGGCACGTCATCGAGACGTTGCCGGTCACCTCCTGAGCGTGGCGAATGATCGCCAGACGGTGTGCCGCCCCGCGGGCGAGCTCCTTCTCGGTCACGGATCCCCCTTCCTCCCGGAGGACCCGATGTGTACACGATGTCCGTCAGTTCCAGAGTGGTGTCGGAGGGGGGATTTGAACCCCCACGGCCCATAGGGCCACTAGGCCCTCAACCTAGCGCGTCTACCAAGTTCCGCCACTCCGACGAGCGCGGGGATTCTACCAACCGGGGTGTGGTCGCCCGGGCGCTACTTCCACTGCCAGGAGAGCCAGAACGTCGACAGGCCGAAAACGACGGCGGTCATCACCGTGATCCGGTCGAGGCGTCGCTCCAGGGAGGTGCCGCCCGACAGCGTCGCGCCGCCGCCCCCGAACATGTCGGAGAGGCCGCTTCCCTTCCCTGAGTGCAGGAGGATGAACACGATCAGGAAGAGGCTGCTCAGGACGTTCAGCACCAGGGCGATGACGTTCAGCATCGGCCCGTCAGTGTACCGGCCGGGCGGCTACCCGGCGGGAGCGGTGTCCACCTCGATGATCGCCCGGTCCTCGAGCGGGAAATGGCATGCGGCGACCTGTCCGGGGTGATGCGGGAGGAGCTGGGGCTCGTCCTCCTTACATCGGGGGAACTGGGCGTTGGGGCAGCGCGGGTGGAACCGGCAGCCGCTGGGCGGGTCGATCGGGCTGGGGACGTCGCCCTCGAGGATGATCCGCTTCTTCGCGGCGGCCAGATCGGGATCGGGGATCGGGACGGCCGAGAGCAGGGCGCCCGTGTACGGGTGCTTCGGGTTCTTGTAGAGCGTGACGCCCTTCGCCATCTCGACGATCTTGCCCAGGTACATCACGGCCACCCGGTCCGAGACGTGCTTCACGACCGACAGGTCGTGCGCGATGAACAGGTACGTGAGGTTGAACTCCTCCTGAAGGTCCTCCAGCAGGTTCAGGATCTGCGCCTGGATCGAGACGTCGAGGGCCGAGACCGGTTCGTCGCAGACGATCAGCTTGGGCCGCAGCGCCAGCGCCCGCGCCACGCCGATGCGCTGCCGCTGGCCGCCGGAGAACTCGTGCGGGTAGCGGTTGTAGTGCTCGGGGTTCAGACCGACGAGCTCCAGCAGCTGCTGGACCTCGGGCTTGATCTTGGCGCGCGGCACGGTCTTGTGCAGGCGGAACGGCGCCCCCACGATCGACCCGACGGTCTTGCGCGGGTTCAGCGACGCGAATGGATCCTGGAACATCATCTGCATGTCCCGCCGGAGCGCGCGGAGCTCCCGGCCCTTCACCCGGGTGACGTCGCGGCCCTCGAACTCGATCGTGCCGGCGGTGGCGTCGTACAGGCGCATCACGACGCGGGCCAGAGTGGACTTCCCGCAGCCGGTCTCCCCCACCAGCCCCACGGTCTCGCCCTTGTAGATCTCGAGGTCGACGCCGTCCACCGCGTGCACGTCCCCGATGTGCTTCTGAAACAGGATGCCCCGGGTGATCGGGAAGAGCTTGCGGACGCCGGTGAGCCGGACGAGCGGCTGGCCCTCGGTCGTCGGGGCCGGCTCGACGCGCTCGTTGACCTCGACGCTCATGAGCGGGCCATCACCTGCTCCTTGAAGATCCGCTCCTTCTCCGCGAGCGACAGGTGGCAGGCCGACGCGTGGTGGCCGTCGGACGGCAGCAGCGCCGGCACATCCTTTTCACACCGGTCGAATCGCTGGGGGCACCGGGGGTGGAAGGCGCACCCGTCCGGGACGAAGATCAAGGACGGCGGCAGGCCCTTGATCGGGTTCAGCCGCTCGCCGACGTGCGCCTCGTCGATCCTGGGGATCGAGGACAACAGTCCCCACGTGTAGGGGTGATGGGCGTTGTAGTAGATGTCTCGACGGTCGCCCGCCTCGGCGATCTTTCCCGCGTACATCACCTGGATGTGGTCGCAGTGCTCCGCCACGACGCCGAGGTCGTGCGTCACGATCACGACGGCCGCGTTGAACTCGGTCTTCAGCCGGTCGATGAGGTCGAGGATCTGCGCCTGGACCGTGACGTCGAGCGCCGTCGTGGGCTCGTCGGCGATCAGCAGGTCGGGGTTCAGCGACAGGGCCATCGCGATCATCGCGCGCTGGCGCATGCCGCCGGAGAACTCGTGCGGGTACTGGTCGGCGCGCTCGTCCGGCCGGGGGATGCCCACGCGCCGCAGCATCTCGACCGCCTGCTCACGGGCCTCCTGCTTCGACACCCGCTGGTGGGTCTTCACCGCCTCGGAGATCTGCGCCCCGACCTTGTAGTAGGGGTGCATCGCCGTCATCGGGTCCTGGAAGATCATGGAGATCTTGGCGCCGCGGACGGTCCGCATCTCGTCGCCGGCCAGCTTCAGCAGATCCTGGCCCTGGAAGATGATCTCGCCTTCGATGATCGCCTGCTTGCGGGTGATCAGGCCCATCACGGTCAGGAACCCGACGCTCTTGCCCGAGCCCGACTCCCCGACCACCCCGAGCGTCTCCCCGGCCGCCACGGTGAAGGAGATTCCGTCCACGGCCTTCACCAGGCCGTCCTCGGTGGGGAAGTGAACCCTGAGGTCCTTGACCTCCAGGAGCGGTTCCGCCACTACGTGTACCTCACCCGAGGGTCGAGGAACGCGTACGCGACGTCGACGAGGAGGTTCGCGAGCGCGATGAAGAACGCGCCGAAGAGCGTCACGCCCATCACCGCCGGGAAGTCGTTGATGAAGATCGAGTTCACCGCGTACTGCCCGACCCCCGGCAGGTTGAACACCGTCTCCGTGATGAACGCGCCGCCGAGCAGGCCCGCCAGGTCGAGACCGAACATCGTCACGACGGGCGTGAGCGCCGCGCGCAGGCCATGCTTGTACACCACGCGCTTCTCCGACAGGCCCTTGGCCCGGGCCGTGCGGATGTAGTCCTCCCCCATCGTCTCGATGAGGTTGCCGCGCACCATGCGAGCGTAGAAGGCCGCGAACGTCAGCGAGAGCACTAGCCAGGGGAGGATGAACCGGCCCTGGAACACGGCCTCCAGCACCGTCGTGCCGATCGGGATGCCCGACGACGGCGCCCACTCGAGCTTGAACCAGAACACGTACAGGAACACGTAGGAGAGCCAGAACACCGGCGCCGAGACTCCGAACAACGCGAAGACCATCGCCCCCCGGTCCCAGATGCTCCGTCGCCGGACGGCCGAGATGATCCCGATCGGGATGCCCAGCAGCAGCCAGGTCACCGCGGCGCCGACCGCCAGGGTGATGGTGACCGGAAGGCGCTGGAAGATTTCCTCCTTGACCGGCACGAAGTTGGAGTACGAGTAGTAGACGTCCTCGTTCAGGAACAGGCCCGGCCACGGGACGAGGCCTTTGGCGAACCGCCCGTACTGGACCCAGACCGGGTCGTTGAGCCCGAACGCCTCGCGCGCGGCCTCGACGTTCTCCGGGCTGGTCGCCCGGCCCACCGCCCGGCGGGCCGGGTCCGCGGCGGGGAGCTTCACGAAGATGAGGAACGTGATCAGGGAGACGACGAACAGGACCAGCACCATGAACAGCGTCCGCCGGATCAGGTACCTGCCCATCGGCCCCGGATTCTACTCCCGTCGTCCAACGAGGGGAGAGGGCCGCCCACCCGGGCGGCCCTCTCCCCCTCCTATACGGTGCGCTCCCTCGACCTCACTCCGTCCCTACTGGGCCTCCGGAGCGATCGCCAGCTGGTCCCATGCGGCCAGGCCGGCGAACTGGTCGAACGAGTAGTTCACGATGCGGTTGGAGATGATGTCGACGTTGTTGTCGAAGAGGTAGGGCGCCCAGGGGACGATCTCCTCCATCAACAACGTGTCCAGATCCGCCCATGCCTGGAACCGGGCGTCGCCGGTCTGGGCGTTGGCGTCCGCGATCTGGTCGTCGGCACTCGGCACATCCGTGACCGAGTAGTCGTTCTCCTGCAGCAGGTCGGCGCTTGCCCCCACGAGCCCGTAGTTGCAGCAGCTCGGGAAGATCGCCGCTGACCCGAACAGCGGGTCCGCGAACGTGTACCCGTCCGGGAAGTCCTTGCCCCAGGCGGGAGCGAGGCAGATCGCCCCGTGAGCGGACGGGTCGTTGCACTTGGCGTACATCGTCGTGCGCTCGAAGGACTTCACGTCGAACGTCAGGCCGAGCGGCTCCATGTTCTGCTGGATCAACGCGGCCTGGTCCGGGTACGGGTCGGCCTCGTCCGTGATCGCCAGGATGTCGGAGCATTCGGGCGCGTCGCAGACGCCGTCGCCGTCCGTGTCGTACTTCGAGTTGGCCATCTCGGTCTGGGCGGCCGCGATGTCGCCGGCGCTGTTCGGCGTCGCGAACGGGTCGTAGTCGGCGAGCAGGTTGTTCTCGAGCGAGTTCACCATGATGTGACCGGCGAGCTCACCCACCGACTCGCCGCCGCGCAGCGTCCGCATGCTCCCCTTGTCGAGCGCGAGGTTGAACGCCTTCCGCACGGCGATGTCGTCGAACGGCGGTTCGGCCATGTTGAACGAGATGTACCGGACCGCGTCCGACGGGTTGATGTGCAGGAACGGCTGCAGCGTGGGGTCGGTCGAGTACTGCCGGAGGATCTGCGCCGGCACCACGCCGTCGACCACCGCGTCGAGCTGCCCCGCGACGACCTGGTTGAACAGGTCGGTCTCGTCGCCGCCGATCGACACGTTGATCGCGTCGGGGTAGGCGGGACGGAGACCGTCCGTGGCCGGGTCGTAGGAGGGGTTCCGGACCAGCTGGATGGACTGCCCGGGGTTGTAGCCGGCGACGGGGTCCTGCTCGTCGGCCGGGACCGAGAAGTCCAGGTTCTCGCTGCCGGCGAACATGTACGGGCCGGTGGCCACGAGGAAGCGGCCGTAGTCCGGGGTGTGTCCGTCGGCCGCGCCGAGCGGCTCGTTGTCCGCATCCGGCGGGATGGGCGCCGTGGCGTGCATCGAGAACAGGTACGGCAGGTAGCCGGACGGTCCCGTCAGCTCGACCACCAGCGTGCTCTCGTCCGGGGTCGTCAGTCCCTCGATCGTGTCGGCGTCGCCCGCGCCGAACTCCTCGAAGCCCTTGATGATGTTGTAGTAGAAGTTGTAGCCGTTGACCGCCGCGTCCGGGTCGGCCTCGCGCTCGAGCGCTCGGACGATGTCCTGCGACGTCACGGCCACGTCCTCGAAGGGCGGCGAGTAGTTGATGCCGCTCTTCAGCGTGAACGTGTACGTCAGGCCGTCGGAGGAGATCTCCGGCAGCGCCGTCGCGATGTCGGGCTGCAGCTCGGCACCGCCCTCCGCCGTCGTCCTGCCGTTATAGGAAAGCAGCGTGCGGAGCAGGCAGCACCGGAAGTACTCCCACGTGACGGAGTAGTACTCCTTCTGCGGGTCGAACGCCGCGCTGACGTCGCCGATCATCGCCAGCTCGAGCGTTCCGCCCGGCTCGGCCATGGGGCCGGTCTCGCCCGTCGGGCCCGTCCCGGTCGCCGTCGGACCGGTCGTGCCGCCCCCGTCGTCGTCGCCGCCGCAGGCCGCGGCGATGAGACCCAGGATCGCGACGAGCGCGAATACCTTGAGATATCGCCTCACGTAACCCCCCTCTCCTCTCCTTGCCGATCTACCCCCCGGACCCGCCTCGGGCCCGGAATCTCACCTCAGCTCAGGCACGCGTTCCGCCTCCCCCTTTCGGAAACCCGTCTCCACGCGGTTGTACGGTCAGCCGCCCGTCCGGGGATCGAGGGCGTCCCGAAGACCGTCGCCGACCAGGTTGAACGCGAGCGTGGTGAAGAACAGGAACAGCCCGGGGAAGAGCATTGTCCACCAGGCCACGGTGAAGATCCGGCTCGCCTCCGAGAGCATCTGCCCCCAGGACGGCGTCTCGGGCGGCACCCCGACGCCCAGGAACGAGAGGGCCGCCTCGAACAGGATGTTGTTCGGGATGATCAGCGTCGTGTACACGATGATCGGAGCCGCCACGTTGGGCAGGAGCTCCCTCAGCATGATCTGGCGGTTGGAGGAGCCGAGGGACCGCGCCGCCTCGGTGAACTCCTTCTCGCGCAGCGAGAGCACCTGGCCGCGCACGATCCGGCAGATGTACGGCCAGCTGAACAGCCCGATGATGAGGCTGATGACGAACAGGCCCGGTTGGATCAACCCGCCGAGACAGGGCTGGAGCCCGCACGCCGAGGCCAACCCGAGCGCCAACAGGAGCACCGGGAGCGAGAGCCAGACGTCCACCGTCCGGGAGATCACCGTGTCGACCTTGCCTCGGTAGAACCCGGCCAACAGGCCCAGGATCACCCCGATGATGGTCGCCAGGCCAGTCGCGAACACCGCGATGACCAGCGACGTCCGCGCCCCGTAGACGACCCGGACGAAGAGGTCCCGACCGGCCGTGTCCAAGCCGAACCAGAACTCGGCCTGCGGACCCGTCGGGATCCCGAACGAGTCCAGCTTGTCGATGAAGACCTGGTTGGGCCCGTGCCCCGTGATCGTCTTCGCGAGGGGCGCGAAGATCGCGAGCAGGACCATGAACGAGACGATGATGAGCCCGACGAGGGCGAACCGGTCCCGCCGGAAACGTCGCCAGAACAGCTCCCACGGCGAGCGCCCGACGACCTGTTGGGAGACCTCGACGCTCGGCTGATCGGGTCCTTGCGGGACTTCCTCGGTGGCCGCGGACGTCACCTGAGCCATGGACGAGCGCCTCTCTGTTCCCCCGGACGACGCCGCATCTTAGCGGTGGCGTGCCGCACCACACAACGGCTCACCGCGCGACTATACGCCCTGTCGAGCCCCCGCAGAGTTGCGGTTTCCTGCCCTGCCTCCGTGAGTGGGAAGGCCTCAGCGGTACTTCACGATGAGCGCGAGTTCCTCGGGATCCAGGCTCGCGCCGCCGACCAGGGCCCCGTCGATCTCGGGGTGCGCCATGAAGTCGCGGATGTTGCCAGCCTTGACGCTCCCGCCGTACTGGATGCGCGCGCCGTCGGCGACCTCCTTGGAGTAGAGCGACCCGAGGGTCTCCCGGATCAAGGCGATCACCTGCCCGGCGTCCGCCGGCTCCGCGTTTCGGCCCGTGCCGATCGCCCAGATCGGCTCGTACGCGACCACGAGCGCGGCGGCGTCCTCCGGGGAGACACCCTGGACGCCGGCGCGGATCTGTCCCGTGACCAGGTCTTCGGTCCCGCCGGTGTCGTGCTGCTGGAGCGTCTCCCCCACGCACAGGATCGGGATCATGCCGTGCCGGAGGACCGCCCGCACCTTCTTGTTGACCGTCGCGTCGGTCTCGCCGAAGTGCTCTCGGCGTTCGGAGTGGCCGACGATCACATAGCGAACGCGCAGCGCCTCGAGCATTCCGGGAGCGACCTCGCCGGTGAACGCGCCCTTCTCCTCCCAGTGCACGTCCTGCGCGCCCAGCTCGAACGGGAGCCGGTCGCTGTCGATCAGGGTCTCGATCGAGCGGAGCGACGTGAACGCCGGGCAGATCACGACCTCCACGCGCTCGGCGTCCTGCCGGTCGAGCAGGTAGGAGAGCTTCTGCACGGCCTGGATCGCCTCCAGGTGCGTCTTGTGCATCTTCCAGTTGGCGGCGACGATCGGTCGGCGCTCGCTCATGCCGGCTCCTCCAGCACGGCGATCCCGGGCAGCGACCGCCCCTCGAGGAACTCGAGCGAGGCGCCGCCGCCGGTGGAGAGATGGTCGAACCCGTCCTCGAGCCCGTACATCGCGATCGCGGAGAGGCTGTCGCCGCCGCCCGCCACCGAATACGCGCGGGCGCCGGCGATCGCGGTCGCCACGCCGCGGGTCCCCGCCCCGAACGGCTCGAGCTCGAAGACGCCCATCGGACCGTTCCACAGGATGGTTCTCGCGTCGGCGATCGACCGGGCGAACTCCTCGACGGAGCGCGGCCCGATATCCAGGCCCTTGAGCCCTCGCGGGACGCGGCTGGCCGGCACGGTCTCACGTTTGGCGTCGGCGCTGATCTCCGGGGCGGCGACCACGTCCTCCGGAAGCTGGATCAGCACGCCCCGCTCGTCGGCCCGGGCTCGCGCCGCCCGCACCTCGTCGAAGCGGTCGGGCTCCACGAGGCTGTCGCCCACCTCGCCGCCCTCGGCGGCCAGGAACGTGAAGGCCATCGCGCCGCCGATGAGGATCGCGTCGACGCGATCCACGAGCGCGCCAAGGGTCGCGACCTTGTCCGAGACCTTCGCGCCACCGAGGACCGCGACGTAGGGGCGCTCGGGCTGCTCGAGGAGCCGGGACAACGAGTCGACCTCTCGCTGGAGCAGCCGGCCCGCCGCGACGGGGCGGCCCTCCTTGTCGAACAGCTCGGGCAGGGCGGCGACGGAGGCGTGCGCGCGATGGACCGCGCCGAACGCGTCGTCGACGTAGACGGCGGCCAGGTCCGCGAGCTCGCCGGCGAAGGCCGGATCGTTCTCCTCCTCGCGCGGGTCGAACCGGAGGTTCTCGAGCATCACAACCTCCCCGGCCCCGAGGCGCCCGCAGACGGCAGCGACGCGATCGCCGGTCACCTCGTCGAGCGTCCGCACCGCGCGGCCGAGCAGG
>JBOGVL010000047.1:0-12315 GCA_050692535.1 Actinomycetota bacterium
AACCCGACCAGCCGCCCACCGGCCCCTCCGCCACCAGCGTCCGGGATTCCCGCAGGGCCAGGTGGCCGCCGAACCGGATGACGTACGAGGGGTTGGACGCGGCCGAGGGAGAGACGTCGCGGCCGAGCTCCACGAGGAGCGCCGCCACCTGGGGCCAGTCCTCCACGGTCGCGGCGCGGATGAATGGGGCGAGGGCCACGCCGCTCAGAAGAAGTCGAGCATGTAGGGGGGCGGGCCGGCGAACAGGCGCGCGAGCACGGGCACCGACGGGTCGTCCCCGTCGACCAGGCCCAGCCGAACCGCGTCGAACGGTGAGAGGAACCCCGAGTACATCGCGGCGAGCGTGCCCACCGGAATCGGCCGGACGCGCGACCCTTCGGCGCTCGAGATCGTCACCTTGCCGTCCTCGGCGACCAGCCGCCACGGGCCGCGGTTGTCCGGGAACAGGCCGTCCTCGACCGCCAGCACCGCCTCGCCGCTGACGGGCGGGTAGCCGCGCCCCTCGAGCGAAGCGCGCACGTCGAGCAATCGCAGCATCCACCGGAAGGTCCACGAGGGCCGCAGCCGCTGCTCCTCGACCAGCATCGAGAGCGGGTCGGCGGGCGGACCGGTGAATCGGAGCGTCTGCCCGAGGCCGCGGAAGCCCCGGAAGTAGGAGAGCAGGGAGGCCGTCCCGTCGAGGGACGACGCGACCAGGTGACCGCACGCCACGCGGAACGACACGTCGAGATCGGCGTCCTCCTTCTCGTACTCGAAGGACGCGTACCCCTCGACCTCGCCGCCGGGCCCGCGGACGACCACCGCTCGATGTGGATCCGTGGGCATCCGGGCGCCCATGATCCGCTTCCACCAGTCCGGGTCGTCGGAGTCGATCGGCCCGACGTGCGTCTCGACCGCGCGGCGGTAACACGCTCGCACGTCGTCCAGGTCGCGTCCGGGCTCGTACTCCTCCACGGGCAACGGGCCGCCGCCCCGCGGGAGGTCGTCCATCCGGACCGAGTGCTCCGTGTACGTGCCCGCCATCTCGAACCCGAGCCCGCGGTAGGGCCGGAGGATCGCGGGGTAGAGCGCCGACAACGGCGTGCCACGATCCCGCGCCTCGTGGAGGAGGCGACTCACGGCGAGCGTGGCGAGCCCGGCCCCCCGGTGCTCGGGAAGCGTGCCGACGCCCCAGATCCCGCACATGTCGAGCTCTCGACCGCCGAAGCGTTGCCGGAAGCGCCGTTCGGCCGCGCTCCCGAGGACCCGGTCGCCCTCCATCGCGCAGCGGAAGGACTCGAGGGGCAGCCCCGCCGCGCGATGCTCGACGAACGCGTGCTCCAGGTTCAGCGAGACGCGCATGACGTTCGCGACCTGGTCGCGATGCTCCTCGCCCGGCGTCCGGATCGCGGTCATCGTGTGAACTCGCACCGACACGGCGAGGCGCCGCACTTGGGGCAGCCCGTCGCGTAGCGGGCGACCGCCGACTCGAGGTCGACGCCGGTGAGGTTCGCGAGCGAGGCGAGCCAGGCGAGGACGTCCGAGAACTCGTGACGGAGCTCGTCGTGGTCGCCGTGCCGAAGGGCCCTCGCCAGCTCGCCGACCTCCTCGGTGAACCACCGGAACGTCGCGTCGCGGCCCCGCTCGGCGTCGCGCTCGTAGTACGTCGCGCGCAGCGCGCGTTGGAGCTCGGCGATCTCCATCAGGTCGCCGAGTCTACCGGCCGTGCGTCGGGGATCCGCCGCCCGACGAGCGCGAGCAGCACCGCGGAGAGCAGGCCGATCCCGAACGCGCCGGCGATGCCCGCCTCCAGCGAGATCGTTCCGGCATCGGCGAGCGCCACGCACGCCCCGCCCAGCCCGGCGCCGACCCCGACGCCCAGGAAGTCCATGAGGATGATCGAGGAGAGCTCGCCGGCCTCGCGACCGCGAGTCGCTTCGCTCATCACCGAGAGCGGAACGGTCGGGAAGACCATGCCCATCCCCAGCCCGCCGAGCGCCCAGCCCGCGTACGGGATCGCGATCGGCAGGTCCGGGAGCAGCCCGCCGGCGACGAGGATCGTCCCGGCCGCCATCACGAGCGCGCCCGATGTCGTGATCCATCGCGCGCCGCGGCGGCCGGTGACCCGTGACGCGTACCAGCTGCCCGCCGCCCACGAGAAGGCCGCCGCGGTGACGATGAGCCCGGCCTCGCCGATCGAGAGCCCGCGGACGTTGGTCAGCATCAGCGTGAGGAACCCGTCGACGGCGAGGAACGCGCTCGACGCCAGGAACGCGGCCGCCGCGGCGGCCGCCGGACCGGGGCGCGCGACGAGCGTGCCGGGGGGGGTGATCCTGACCAGGCCCGGCAGCCCGACGGCGAGACCCGCGGGGACGAGCACGATCGTGGCCGGCGTGACCCGGGTCAGGCCGGCGAGCACGAGTGCGGTTCCCGCCATCAGCAGGAGGCTCGGCGCCACCGGCAGCCGCTCCTCGTTCGGCTCGGCCCCCATACCCCGGAGCGCGGGGATCACGAGGAGGACGCCGAGCACGATCGCCGGGATCGGGACGATGAAGGCCCACCGCCAGCTCAGCGCCTCGGCGATCACGCTCCCGAGGATCGGCCCCAGCAGGCCGGGGAGGATCCACATCGACGCGAGCAGGGCCATGACCCGAGGCCGGATCCGATCCGGGTAGGTCTTCGCGACGGCCGCGAGCGAGACGGTGTACAGGCCGCCCCCGCCGATGCCCTGGACGAACCGCCCGGCCACGACGACGGCCATCGACGGCGCCGCCGCGGCGACGAGGAGCCCGCCCACGTACAGCACCATCGAGAGGCCGAGCACCGGCGTCGGCCCGATCCGGTCCGTCAACCGGCCGGCCATCGGGACCGTCCCGATCGAGGCGAGGGTGAGGGCGGTGAACGTCCAGCCGTAGAGGGCCAGGCCGCCGAGCTCCTGCTCCACCGCCGGGAGGACCGTGACGACGATGAGCGCCTCGATCGCAACGAGCGCCTCGAGCAACAGCAGGCCGGCGGTGAGCCGTCCACGGGCGCCGGAGAACACCTCGCGCCAGGGAGGTGGCGTCGGAGAGCTCGCGACGGGCTCGGCGCCGGAGGTCATCGGGTGAGCGTAGGCGGCCCGCTCGGGCCCGGGTTGTCTACCGAACGGTAGAGAGGCATAATCTGCCACGTGGTAGAGAACGCCGCGGCCCCCCGGGCGCGATCGCTCGTCGCGCGCCTCGCCGGGAAGAACGTGCTGGTCACGGGCGTGACCGGGTTCCTGGGACAGGCCGTGTTCGAGCGGCTGCTCATCGACTTCCCGAAGACGCGGGTCACGCTCCTGGTCCGCCCGCAGCTCGGCTCGACGGGCCGTCAGCGCGTGGAGTCGGTGATAGGCCGGCCGACGTTCGGCGCGCTCCGCGACAAGGTCGGCAACGAGGCGATGCAGTCGATGCTCGACGAGCGCGTCGACGTGGTCGAGGGCGACTTCTCCCAGGAGGGCCTCGTGCTCCCCGGCGGGCTCGACGTCGTGATCCACTGCGCCGCCGCGGTCTCGTTCGACCCGCCGATCGACGAGGGCTTCCTGACCAACCTGCTCGGCGCGGTCCGGTTCTACGAGGCGGTGCTCGCGAGCAACGCCGCGCCCCATCTGCTGCACGTCTCGACCGCGTACGTGGCCGGCAACCGCAAGGGGGTCATCCCCGAGGCGACGCTCGACCACCGCGTCGACTGGCGGGTGGAGGCGGAACTCGCGCTCCGGGCGCGCAGCGATGTCGAGGCCGCCAGCCGCAAGCCCGAGCTCCTGGATTCGTTCCTCCGCAAGGCCCGCGACGAGCACGGGCGCGCGGGTCCGCAGTCGGTTGCCGACAATGCCGAGGACCGGCGGAAGAGCTGGGTGACCAAGCGGCTCGTCCAGTACGGACGGGCTCGAGCGCAGACGCTCGGCTGGCCCGACAACTACACCTTCACGAAGGCGATGGGCGAGCGCGCGGTCGAGGAGCTCGCGGCCGAGCACGCCGCCCCGCTCTCGATCGTTCGCCCCTCGATCATCGAGTCGTCGTACGAGCACCCGTTCCCCGGGTGGATCGAGGGGTTCAAGATGGCCGAGCCGATCATCCTGGCCTACGGGCGCGGCACGCTCCCGGAGTTCCCGGGCATCCCGGAGGGGATCATGGACATCATCCCCGCCGACTACGTCGTGAGCGCGATGCTCGCCGCGGCGGCCAGTCCCCCGGAGCCGGAGACGCCCGCGTACTACCACGTGTGCTCGGGATCGCGAAACCCCCTCCAGTACAAGGACGTGTACGAGTACGTGAAGGAGTACTTCGAGCGCGATCCGCTGCCGCAGCACGGCCGCGGCGAGGTGAAGGTCCCCGAGTGGTCGTTCCCCGGCACGCTGCGCGTCGAGCGCCTGCTGAAGACCGCCGAGCGAACCGTCGAGCTCGCCGACAAGGTGGTCAGCCGCCTCCCCAAGTCGAAGAAGATGCGCGACCTCGTCACCCGCGTCGACCGGGACAAGGCGCGTGTGGACTTCGTGCGCCGGTACTCGGACCTCTACGGCGCGTACACGGAGGCCGAGGTGATCTACACGGACGACCGGACGATCGAGCTGTTCGGCTCGCTCGGCTCCGCGGACCGGAAGCGGTTCCCCTTCGACTCGAAATCGATCGACTGGCGGTACTACCTGCAGGACGTGCACTGCCCGGCCGTGACCGCGGGACTCCGAGCGCTCTCCGGCGCGCGTCTCAAGCCCCAGGTCCGGATCCGCGAGCGCGAGCAGCTGGCCCTCGCGCTGTTCGACATGGAGGGCACGATCCTGCCCTCCAACGTCGTGGAGTCCTACGTCTGGTCCCGCATGGCGGACCTGCCCTGGGATCAGTGGCCGGACGAGCTGCTGAGCGTGTTCTCCCGCATCCCCTCCTACCTGATGGCCGACCGTCGCGACCGAGGAGAGTTCCTCCGGACGTTCTTCCGCCGGTACGAAGGTGCGACCGTCGAGGGTGTGGCTCGGCTCGTGGAGGACGTCGTCTCCGAGTTCATGCTGCAGAAGGTCTCGGCGGCGTCCGTACGCCGCATCCGGGAGCACCGCGCCGCCGGCCACCGGACGATCCTCATCACCGCCGCCGCCGAGCCGTTCGTTCAGCCGCTCGCGCCGCTGTTCGACGAGGTCGTGGCCGCGAAGCTCGCCGTCGAGGACGGCGTCTACACCGGCTTCCTGGCGGAGCCGCCGCTCGTGGGCGAGGCGCGAGGCGCCTGGCTCCGCCGCTACGCGCAGCTCGAGGGTGCCGACCTGAAGTCCTCGTACGCCTACGCGGACTCGCACTCGGACCTCGCGCTGCTGAAGGCGGTCGGGAACCCGGTCGCGGTGAGCCCGGACGCGGCGCTCCTTCGGCTGGCCAAACGTCGTCGGTGGCCCGTCGAGGAGTGGGGGATGTCCGGCGGCATGCCCCGGGTTCGATTCCCCAGGCCGGCGGTGCGGTGAGATGACCGTTCAGGCCCTCGAGCTGTACCGATCGGCGCCGCGGTACCTCGCGGCGCGCGCGATCGGCGACCGGGCCCCGGGACTCCTGTCGGGTCCGCTCGCGCCGATGCGCTTCGTGAACAAGCGGGACCCCGAGCCGCGAGGGCCCGGCTGGGGGCGCGTGCGGCCGCTGCTGTCGGGGATCTGCGGGTCGGATCTCGCGACGATCGGCGGGAAGTCGTCGTTCTACTTCTCCCCGCTCGTCTCGATGCCGTTCGTGCCCGGGCACGAGGTGGTCGGCGAGCTCCTGGAGGGGGTCGACGACCTCCCGGCGGGGACGCGGATCGTGCTCGATCCCGTCCTCTCCTGCCTTGCTCGGGGGCTCGACCCGTGCCCGAACTGCGCGGTCGGCCTCACGGGGCGCTGCGACCGCGTGACCGCCGGACACGTGAGCGCCGGACTACAGACCGGCTACTGCGCCGACACCGGCGGCGGCTGGAGCCGGATGTTCGTGGCGCACCGTTCGCAGCTCCGTCCCGTGCCCGACGAGCTGTCCGATCGCGAGGCGGTGCTCGTGGAGCCGCTCTCGTGCGCGATCCACACCGCGATGCGCGCGCGGGTCGAGCCGAACGCGACCGTCCTGGTGATCGGGGCCGGCGCGATCGGCGTGCTGACCCTGCTCGCGCTGAAGGAGCTCACGCCCGCCGGGCGCGTCACGGTCGTGGCCAAACACGGCAAGCAGGCCGAGTGGGCGGGCGCGTTCGGCGCGACCGAGATCGTGGAGCCGCGGGAGGCCACCAACAGCGTCCGCCGCAGCAGCCACGCGATGAAGCTGCGCCCCGAGCGCGGCGCGCCCTTCCTGCTCGGCGGCGCCGACGTGGCGATCGACTGCGTGGGCTCGCGGTCATCGCTCGACATGGCGCTGCGCAACGTGAAGGCGGGGGGCCGTGTGGTCGTCTCGGGCATCCCGGTGGCGGGCGCGGACCTCACACCCCTGTGGTTCCGGGAGCTCGAGCTCGTCGGCGCCTATACGGGCGGCCTCGAGCATGTGGGCGGCGAGCCGCGGCACTCCTTCGACCTGGCCATCGAGCTCGCCCGGGCCAACCCGGTCGAGGGGATCGTGGGGGCCACGTACCCGCTCCGCCGCTGGCGCGAGGCGATCGACCACGCGCTCGGCGCGGGACGGCTCGGAACGTTGCGGGTGGTCTTCGACCCCCGATCCGACTGATACCAAGGAGAACCAGACATGACGAGACCGGGGTTCGTGCTGGAGGTGGACGAGCGGACGCCGCCGCTCCTCGTCCACGAGGGCGAGGGGTTCCGGCTGCAGAAGTTCCCCCTCGGCTCGCGCGTGATCTATCCCCCGGACGCGCTGCCTCGGATCCGGAACGTCCGCGAGGCGATCCGCCGGGCGCTCGAGCACCCCCAAGACAGCGAGCCGTTGCGGGAGCTGTTGAAGCCGGGGATGAAGCTCACGATCGCGATCGACGACATCTCGATCCCGCTGCCGCCGATGCGGAGCCCCGACATCCGCCAGCTGATCCTCGAGGAGGTGCTCGAGCTCGCGGCCCGCCGCGGCGTCGAGGACGTGAAGCTCACGATGGCCAACTCGCTCCACCGGCGGATGACCGCCGACGAGATCAAGCACGCGGTGGGCGAGCGTGTCTTCCGCTCGTTCTACCCCAAGGACCTGCAGAACCACGACGCCGAGGACCGGGACAACCTCGCGTACGTCGGCAAGACCGACAAGGGCGAGGAGGTGGAGCTCAACAAGCGGGCGATGGAGTCGGACCTGCTGATCTACGTGAACATCAACCTCGTCGCGATGGACGGCGGGCACAAGTCCGTGCCGGTCGGCCTCGCGAGCTACCGGAGCGTCCGACACCACCACAACGTCCACACGATGTTGCACTCGAAGTCGTACATGGACCCGCGGCCGGGGCGGAGCGCCATCCACGACTCGTGCAAGCGGATGGGCGACCTGGTGAAGGCGAACGGCCTTCGGATCTTCACGATCGAGACGACGCTCAACAACCGGACCTTCCCGGACCCCTTCGGCTTCATGAACAAGCGCGAGTGGGAGTGGTCGCTGTTCGAGCAGGGCACCTACCTGGCCGCGAAGAAGGGGAACGACCTGGCGCCCGCGCAGGCGCGTCACCAGGTGTGGACGCGGATCCAGTCGCCCACCGGCGTGACCGGCGTCAACGCCGGCGACACGGAGGCGGTCCACGAGCGCACGCTGGCCAAGCTGCACGAGCAGCAGCTGGTCGAGGTGAACGGCCAGAGCGACGTGATGGTCGTCGGGCTGCCGTACATCTGCCCGTACAACGTCAACTCGATCATGAACCCGATCCTCGTCCACTGCCTCGGGCTCGGGTACCTGTTCAACATGTACCGGAACAAGCCGGTGGTCCGCCCGGGCGGCGCGATGATCATGTTCCACCCGACGCCCAACGAGTTCCACCAGGTTCACCACCCCTCGTACGTCGACTTCTTCGAGGAGGTCCTGGCGGAGACGACCGACCCGTCGACGATCGAGTCCAAGTACGAGGAGCGGTACGCGACCGATCCCTGGTACATCCACCTGTACCGGAAGAGCAACGCGTACCATGGCGTCCACCCCTTCTACATGTGGTACTGGGGAGCGCACGCCCTGGACTACCTCGGCGACGTGATCGTCGTCGGCGGCGACCCGAAGACGTGCGAACGCCTGGGCTACCGGCCCGCGTCGAGCTTCCGCGACGCGCTCGAAATGGCCGGGGAGACGGTGGGGCGCTCGCCGTCGATCAGCTACCTGCACGTGCCCCCGCTCGCGATCGCGGACGTGAAGTGATCGGCATGCCCCGGCGTTCGCTCACGGGGGAGATCCGCGATGTCGCGAAGGGCTGGCGGTGGGGCCGGCGCACGATGATCCCGCGGAGCGCGGAGGCCTCGACGGCGCCGCCGAGGCCGTGGGACTTCCCGACGGACTGGGCGCGCACCGACGCCGCAGGCGTCGTCCGGGACGTGATCCTCGACGTCGGGCTGCGCTCGATCATCTGGAACGAGACCACGCCCGAGGTGTTCGGCGTCGACAACCTCGAGGGGCTCGAGGGCCCGGCGATGTTCATCTCGAACCACTCGAGCCACCTCGACGCCTCGATCATCATGATCACGCTGCCGAAGAGCTGGCGCGAGAAGACCGCGACCGCCGCCGCCAAGGACTACTTCTTCGACGTCTGGTGGCGCTCGGCGTTCACGGCGCTCGTCTACGCGGGGTTCCCCGTCGAACGCGGCGCCGGCGAGCGCGCCACCAACAAGGCCAAGGAGCTGATCCGCGAGGGTTGGAGCATCATCGTGTTCCCCGAGGGGACGCGCTCGACCGACGGGTGGCTCCAGCGGTTCCGGCACGGGACGTCGCGCCTGGCGCTCGATATGAACCTGCCGGTCGTCCCGATCGCGATCGTCGGCGCGTACGCGGCGATGCCCAAGGGACGCGTCTGGCCCAAGCCCGGCCGCCCGCCGATCCGCGTCCGGTACGGCCGGCCGCTGTTCCCGCGGGAGGGCGAGACGCACCAGCAGCTCTCGCTCCGGATGCAGCGGGCGGTCGCAGAGCTGTTCGACGAGGACCGGACGTCGTGGTGGGAGGCGCAGAAGCGAGCCTCGCGCGACCAGACGCCGAAGCTCGCGGGCCCGCGGGGGCCGGGCTGGCTCCGGACGTGGGAGGGGATGCGCCCGATCCGACGGAGCGGCAAACCCCCGGCCTGGAAGTGAGCCGGTGACCAGGACCGGCGGCGAGACGCGGCGCCACGCCCTGATCGAGGAGGCCATCCGCGCGTTCGGCCGCGAGGGCTATAACGGCGCCAGCCTGGACCAGATCGCGACCGCCGTCGGGATCCGCAAGCAGACGCTTCTCTACTACTTCCCGACGAAGGACGCGCTCCTCGAGGCGTGTCTCCAGGCCGCCGGCCAGCGCGTTGCCGAAGAGATCGTCGTGGCGCTTGAGGACAAGGAAACCTACTGGGATCGGGCGGAGGCCGTGATCCACGCGGTGTTTCGATTGGCGGAGGAGTGGCCCGAGTTCCCGATGTTCGTCCGCGAGGCCGGGCGGCTCGGCGCAGAAGGGTTCGAGCGGTTCGCCAGCGTGATCGACCCCCTGCGGAAGCGGGCGGTGGACTTCCTCCAGGCCGGGATGGACGCGGGGGAGATTCGGGAGCAGGATCCGGCGCTCCTGCTCTTCATGCTCTACACGGCGGTCGTTGGGTCGCTGACGGAGGCGAGTGTCCTCAACACCGTGGTCGGAACTGACCGAGGGCGCGCCTCGCTACGTTTGCGCGAGCGCGAGGTCATCGCTTTCGTGAGGAATGCGCTTCGCCCAATCCCCAGGACTCCTGTGGGCAAGGGGCCCTCATGATGGACCTTGGAGGATCGGCGCCCACGTCACCGGCGTGGCGAGCACGTCGAAGCTCGAGCTCGTGCGCTCGATCGGCGCCGACGAGGACATCGACTACACGCGCCAAGAACTCGCCGGCCGGTGGGGCGCGATCAACGACACGGCCGGTCGCCGTCCGCTCCGCGTGCTTCGGAAGCTCCTCACGCCGACCGGCACGATCGGGATCGTCGGCGGCGGGGGCGGCGAGAAGTGGACCGCCGGGTTCCTCCGGCAGATGCTCCGCGCGCCGATCCTCTCGATGTTCACGAAACAGCGGCTCGCCCCGGTGGTGTCGAAGGAGAAGGGCGACGACCTGCGGGCCCTCGCCGAGCTGATCGAGCGCGGCGACGTCACGCCGGTCGTCGGCCGGACGTTCTCGCTGCCGGAGGCCGCCGACGCGCTCCGCTACCTGGAGGAGGGGCACGCTACTGGGAATTCGTCGTGACCGTCTGACCGGTATGACGATGAAGGGCGCTCGTCAACCTCGGAGTCGCTGGTCCTTCCACGCGGTCGAGGCGCAGGATGTCGGCATGGACCCGGGGCAGGGTCGGAGCCGGCGCATCGCGCCCGTGCTCGCCGCCTTCGCGGTTGTCGTCGCGGCCGTCTGGGTCGTCGCGACGCGGGCGTTGCCTGCTCCCGCTCCCAGGTCGCCTACCCCGCCTCCGAGGCCCACCCCGGCCGCCACAGCTGCGCCGACCGCATCGTTTGAATCCGGCGCATCCGCCCGGATCGGCTTCGTTGGCCTGCCGCCCGAGGGAGCGACGCCGAGCGCGCCGAGGAACGGGCGGCTCGTCCTCAGCTACTTCGGGCGGCAGTTCACGCACTGGTACCAGGTGTGGGTGTACGCGGACGGGCGGCTGATCTGGCAGCGGGAGGGCGACCTCCGGGAGGGGGCGAACGCGTACGCCACCGGCTACCTGGAGCAACGCCTCTCGTCCGAGGGCGTCCAGCTGCTGCGGCGACGCGGTTCCGCGGAGGAAGCGCTGTTCGGCTTCCCGTGGCGACCCCCGTACCCGGCCTCCTGGCTGCCGCAGCGCGCGTGGGATAACTCAACGATCCGCGCGTACGTGCCGTCGCGGTACGCGATCTGCTACCAGGGCCTGCTTCGGCCGATCGAGCGGTCCGAGATCCTCGCCGGCCTCCCGGCGCCCGCCGGGAGGCTCCTCCGCGGCGGGAACTTCGACCCCTCCTCCGTCGAGGGGTGGCGCCGCGGATTCGGCGGCGGGTGCTCTGGCGTCAGCACCGGGGATGCCCGCAGGCTCGCTCGGATCCTCGAGGGGGCGGGGTACGGGCAGGATCGGGACTTCCAGAAGGCCTACATGCTCACGTACTACCTCACGTCTCTCCGCTCGATCCGGAAAGAGACGGTGATCCGGTTCGAGCCGATCCTGCCCCACGGCGAGGTGGGGTGCACGAGCTGCGGCGAGGGACGCCGCTTGGAGACGACGCCGCCCGCGTAGGCGCGCCGGACCCCTGATTCAAGCCGGTGCTCGTTCCGCCCGACCTCCACCATGTGGATCTCTCGTCCCTGAAATGGATCGCGATCGCCGCCGTCGTGGCGTCCGCGCTCGGGCGCGCCTGGTGGCGGTGGCGCACCGGCGCCGCGCGGCAGCGGAAGCTCATGCTCCTTTGCCAGCGCGCCGGCCTCGACTTCGCCGCGCTCGACCTGTTCGGAGACACCGCGTGGCTCCCGTTCCCGATGTTCGGGCGGCCGCAGCACGGGACGGAGAACGTGGTCTGGGAACGCGCGCGCGGGACGGGGATCCGGGCGTTCGACTTCTGGTACGAGGAGCCGGCCGAGGATCGCGCCGTCGGGCCGAAGCGCCGGCTCACGTGCGCGGTCGTGCCGCTCGGGGCCTCCGTTCGGCGCCTGCGGATCTCGCCCAGGGACCTCGACGACGACGTGCGGTCCGTCCTCGGGCTCCGCGAGGTGGAGCTCGAGCTCGAGGAGTTCAACTGGCGGTTCGTCGTCGAGACCGAGGACGAGCGGTTCGCGATCGCGTTCCTCGAACAGCGGCTGATGGAGGCGCTCCTCGCACTGCCCGACGGCGTCACCGTCGAGGTGAACGAGGACGTCGTCCTGCTCTCCGCGCCGCTGCTCCCCGCCGAGCAGGTCCTTCGCCTCTACGACGCCGCGGTGGCGATCCATAAGCGGATCCCGCGCTCGCTCCCGAGCCTGTACCCGCCGCGTCCGCACGAGGGGCCGTTCGAGGATCGCTGGCTCCAGGGCCACTGGACGCCGGATCCGACGGGGGGCGTCGGGACCTAGCGAGCGCGCTCCGCCGTTCCGTTCAGCCGTTCACCAACGACCCAAGAAAGAGAACTCCCGGGAGTTGGCAAGGCTGACGTCTGCTCGGGGGCCGGCACCGGGGAGCGCGGTCTCAAAGACCAGGTGCGGCATCTCGTCGACGCAGCTCGTGTCGAGCGTCCGGCCAGGGTGATCGAGGAACGCCGTCGCGATCGACCTCGGGCAGTCCTCCCAGCC
>JBOGVL010000048.1:0-12218 GCA_050692535.1 Actinomycetota bacterium
TCTTCACGTTCGGCCCGATGACGCCGGTTAGCGCCCCAACGGCTCCCGGTAGCCGCGCGAGGTCCCTCGCCAGCGACGAGACCTTGTGCGGGAAATGGATGCACAGGTACCGACGGAGAACGTCGTGATCGTCCTCCGACCCGCCGGCCGCCGTGACGCCGTCGATGTCGCCTCGCTCGCCGCGACAGATGGCGATCGACTCCGCCCGGGCCGAGGCCAGCAGGGCGGGGTCGAGGAGGCCCGGGATGATCCGGTACCCCCTGCGGTCGTACTCGCTGAGCTCTTCGGCGCGCCGAAGCCGCGCGGCACGCGGCGCGCTCGTCGTCGTGGTCGTGATGGTCTGCGGCATCCCTCGGGCTCCCACGTTGTTTGGTCGTCGCATCATCTCCGGATATGCGTGCGTCCGGAATGTCCGCGACGGACCTATGCTTGTCCGATCATGAACCTACGGCCGAGCTCGCCGACGGTGACGCAGGGCCCGGCGGTCGCCGACTGTCCTCCCGGCGCCCGGATGCGCCCCCGCGTGCTCGACGACCACGAGTTCGTCTGGATGCTGCGCGGTCAGGCGGGCCTGGTGGTCGAGGGAGCGGAGCGTCCGCTCTCCCCCGGGCGGCTGCTGCTGGTACCGCCGGACCTGCGCCACGGGTTCGTCTGGGATCGGCGGCAGGCCAGCCGGCATGGCTACGTGCACTTCCGCGTCGAGCGGGAGAACAGCCGGGACGCCGAATACGCTCGCGTGCGGCCGATGACGGAGCGCGACCCGCTGGGCGGCCTCTGCGCCTACCTCATCTGGTTGGGCTCCGAGCGGCCCGAGGCGTGGGAGCGCGACGTGACGCGGACGCTGGGGCTGCTCCTGGCGCTGTTCCGGGCGGCGCCGATGCCCGGCGACCGCGTTCGCACGGCGCGGCCGGCGTCCCTGACGGCCGCGGTCGACCACCTCCGGCGCGAATGGTCGCAGATGCCGCTCCGCCCCATCGACCTCGACGAGCTCGCCGCCGCGTCGCACGTGTCGCGCAGCTACCTCAGCCGACTGTTCCGGACGGAGTTCGGCCTCAGCACCGCCTCCGCCCTGGAACGGCTCCGTTGCTTCCGGGCGGAGACGCTCCTGACCCGCACGGACATGACGGCCGGCTCGGTCGGACACGCCTGCGGATTCGCCGACCTCGCTCACTTCTCCCATCGCTTCTCGCGGCTGTACGAGATGCCGCCGAGCAGGTATCGCGAGTTGGGAGGCTCCGCCCCGTCGATGCTGGACCACGCCGGCGTCCGGCGGCTCGCCTCCGACGTGTGGGAATGACATTTCTTCGGAGGACGGCGACGACGAAGAACACACGAACGGCAGGGGCGCTCTCTGCGGGCCTGCGACGAGCCGTCGTGCTCGCGGCCCTGATGCCACTGGTGCTCGAGTCCTGCGTCTCGTCCGCCGCGCGTGACGACGACACTCCTCCGGCCGCCTCGTCCGGCGCACCGGCCTCCCCGGCGGAGTCGCCCGTCCCGTCCGCGACGCCACGGTCGTGCGCCGGTCGTCCGCCGACGATCGTCGGCACGCCGGGGGACGACGTGATCGGCCGGGAACCGGGGGACGACGTGATCCTGGGCCTCGGCGGCGATGACGTCATCGTGGGGGGACGAGGCGACGACGTGATCTGTGGCGGTGGGGGGAACGACAGCCTGATCGGTCTCGAGGACGACGATGTCCTGCTGGGTGGGGCCGGCGACGACGGCGTCTTCGGAACGGGAGGCAACGACCGGTTGGAGGGCGGGGCCGGGAGCGACGTGATCACGAGCGGCGGCGGCGCGGAGGGTGAGGACCGACTGTCCGGTGGACCCGGCAACGACTACCTCCACCTCAACGAGGGTCCGGGCGCGGACGTCCTGAACGGCGGCGGGGGCGACGACACCCTCGAGGGCGACCAGGGCGACAGCCTGATCGTGGGCGGTCCGGGCGACGACGTGGCGGCCGGGCGCGACGGCCGGGATCGCATCCGCGGAGGAGCCGGGGACGATCGGGTCTACGGCGGCGGCGAGGACGATCGGATCTCCGGAGGTTCCGACGCCGACGTCCTCGACGGCGGGCAGGGTGTGGATGCGCTGGACGGGACGACGGGTGCCGACGCGTGCCTGGGTGGCGAGGCCGTCGTCCGCTGCGACTCGGCCCCGGCTCCCACGGGGAGGAGCGACGAAACGACGACGTGCCGCGGGCTGACCGCGACCGTCGTCGGGACGGAGGGCGACGACGTTATCGCCGGGACCCCGGCGGCGGACGTGGTGGCGGGGCTCGGCGGCCACGATCAGATCGACGCCCTCGACGGCGACGACGTCGTTTGCGGAGGTGCGGGCGCCGATTCCATCGCGGGGGGCCCGGGCGTCGACCGGATCCTCGGTGGACAGGGAGACGACGGCCTGTTCGGCGACGAGGGAGCCGACACGATCTCGGGAGGCCCCGGCCGCGACGTCCTCGAGGCGGGCTTCCTCGCACCCGGAGACGACGCCCTGTCCGGAGGAGCCGGGAACGACCTACTCATCGGGCAGAGCGGAAGGAATCGGTTGACGGGGGGCGCGGGGTCGGACGCGATCTACGGCGGGCAGGGCGAGGACGTGATCCTCGGCGGGTCGGGGGACGACGCCGCGTACGGCAGCGATCAGGACGACCGCCTCCGCGGCGGAGCCGGCGACGACCGCTTCTACGGCGGGTTCGGCGACGACCTCGTCCGAGGCGGGACGGGGAACGACGTCGTCGACGGGAATCAGGGAACGGACGCCGTCCACGGCGGGGCGGACGCCGACGCGTGTTTGAGCGGCGAGACCCTGGCCGCGTGCGGCTCGCGTCCGACCTCCGGGGAATAACCGCGCCCCGAGCGGGTACACACGTTCGGACGGGTGCGGAAGGAGCCGACGATGCCGCAGAAGGCCTGGAGCGCGAAGCGAGAGCGGCAGTACAAGCACATCAAGCAGGGCCTGAAGAGGTCGGGGCGCAGCGAGGACACGGCCGAGGAGATCGCGGCGCGTACCGTCAACAAGGAACGGGCGCGGGCCGGCGAGTCGCGGACCGCGAGCCGCACGTCGACCAGAGACATCTCCTCGGGACGCCGAGGCGGGCTTCGCTCCCACTCGGGGCCCGGCGGGCGGACGAAGGCGCAGCTCTACGAGGAGGCCAAGCGCAAGGGCGTGAAGGGCCGGTCCACGATGACGAAGGCCCAGCTGCAGCGAGCCGTCGGGCGCCGCTGAGCGTTCGGCCGATCCGAAGGGCGGGCGGATCGCCGCAGCGACCCGCCCGCCGAAGGATCTAGGCGCCGCCCTCTTCCAGGGTCACCTCGATCGGCGCGAAGTCGTTCCCGTCGACGTCGACGTCGAGCCCCTCGAGGTTGCCGATGGCCTCGGTCACGATGTCGTTCGTCCAGGCCCCATCGGTGGGCGGCGCGGTGAGCACCGTGGCGCCCTCCAGGTTCGCGGTGTTCATCGCGATGTCGACCGTGCGGTCCCACGCGGCCTCGTCGATGAACCCGATGCCGTTGGGGGCCGGCCAGATGAGCTTGTTGATCTCGTTCATCTGCCACAGCTGGTGGCTGTTGCCGAGCTGGGAGCCCTGGGCGACGACGATGTCGCGACACGTCTCGACGTTGTCGCGGCAGTACGCCCAGCCTTGCAGGCTCGCCGTCACGAACCGCACGGCGATGTCCCGGTAGGCGTCGTCGGACTCCAGCCGCTCGGCGTCCGCCCAGATCGCATCCTGGAGCATGCCGACGCCGACCTCCTCGTACGAGACGACGTTGAGGTCCTCGGGCTGATACAGCTCGCCGGTGTCCGGGTTCACCGCCTCGAGCACCTGCGCGTACTCGTTGTAGGTCATCGCCTCGGCGGCGTCGATGTCCCCCGCCAGCAGGCCGTCCATGTTGAAGTCCTGCTGCACGAGCGTCACGTCCGTCGCCGGGTCGAGGCCCTCCTGCGTCAGCGCGGCGAAGATCTCGTACTCGTTGCCGAAGCCCCAGTTGCCGATCGTCTTCCCCTCGAAGTCGGCCGGGGTCGTGATCCCTGAGTCCACGAAGGACACCTGCAGGGTGCCCGATCGCTGGAACACCTGGGCGATGTTCACGATGTTCGCGCCCGCCTCGCGGGTGGCCAGCGCCTTCGGCACCCACGCCAGGGCGAAGTCCACGGCGCCGTCGGCCAGCTGCTGCTGCGGCACGATGTCGACGCCGCCCTCGACGATGGTCACCTCGAGGCACTGGTCGGCGTAGAAGCCCTGGTCCTGCGCCGCGAAGTAGCCGGCGAACTGCGCCTGGATGAACCACTGCAACTGCAGGCTGACCTGGTCGGTCGACTCGCAGTCCCCCCCGCCGCCGCCTCCGCCGCCTCCGCCGCCGTCGTCGTCCCCACACGCGGCGGCGACCAGCGCGAGCACGAGCACGCCGGCGGCGACCACCCGGAACCGATGTCCCCTCATGTGCTGCCCCCTTCCCCCGGAGCGGATGCCCCGTCGATGCCGTTCTCCATGCGACGCGACATCATCCCCCAACACGCTCGCGATTGCCGACCCCGCCCGGCGTCGCCACGTGCTCCAGGGCGACCGCAATCAGGTAGAACGCGAGCCCCAGCAGGCAGGCTCCCAGCACGTACGCCCATGCCGTGGCGTTCGCCGAGATGGCGATGTTGCCGACGATCCGAGCGCCCAGCCCGTTCTGCGATCCGCCGAAGTACTCGGAGACGAAGGCGGTGATCACCGAGGCGGGCGCCGCGATCTTGAGGGCCGTGAACAGGAACGGCACGGCGTTCGGCACCCGCACCTTCCGCAGGATCGCCACCTCGCTGGCGGCGTAAGAGCGCATCAGCTCGAGCTGCGTCGACTCGACCTCGCGGAGGCCGCGGACCACGTTGACCAGCACGATGAAGTACACGACGAGGGTGACCATCAGCCGGCGAGGCACCTCGCTCGTGATCGCGAACATCTTGTTGAACACCGCCACCAGGACGAAGATCGGCACCGCGTTCAGGGCGACTGCCAACGGCGTCACGAGGTCGTTCAACAACCGGAAGCGCGCGAGCAGGAAGCTCATCGCGACGGCGACGAGGGTGCCGGCGACGAGCCCGACCAGTGCGTTGAGGCCGGACACCTTCGTGGCCTCCCAGATCAGCGTGGTGTTCTCACGGAACTCCTGCCAGATCGCCGACGGCGGCGGGAGGAAGTACGGCTTGAGGTCGAAGACGTTCACGGCCGCCTCCCAGAGCAGCAGGAAGGCCAGGCCGAACACGACCGGCGGCCACAGCACCCGGACCCAGCGCGTCACCGGTCCTCGATCCCCCGCGTGGGGTCGCCGGCCTCGATCCCCCTCGTCGGGTCACCGGCCTCGATGCCGCGGAGCGCCTCGCGGACCTCGGTGATCTTCTTGAAGAACGCGTCGGCCTCGCGGGTGTCGACGTCGCGGCGAGCGCCGAGGTCGACGTCGATCACGTCGGTGATGCGGCCCGGTCTCGGCGACATCACCACGACCCGGGTAGACAGGTAGACGGCCTCGGGGATCGAGTGGGTGACGAACACGACCGTCGTCGAGGTCTCCCGGCAGATCCGCAGCAGCTCGGCCTGCATGTGCTCGCGCGTCATCTCGTCGAGCGCGCCGAACGGCTCGTCCATCAACAGGAGCGGCGGGTGCGCCGCCAGCGCCCGGGCGATGGCCACTCGCTGCTGCATGCCGCCGGAGAGCTGCCACGGGAAGTGGTCGGCGAACTCGGGCAGCTTGACGAGGTCGAGCATCTCGAGCGCCCGCCGCCGCCGCTGCGCCCGGTCCCAGCCCTTCAGCTCGAGCGGGAGCTCGATGTTCTTGGCGACGCTCCGCCACTCGAACAGGCCGGCCTGCTGGAACGCCATGCCGTAGTCCTGGTCCAGCCGTGCCCTCCGCGCCGGCTTGCCGTTCACCAACACTTCGCCGGAGGTGGGCTCGACCAGGTTCGCGATCAGCCGGAGCTGCGTCGACTTGCCGCATCCCGAGGGCCCGATCAGCGAGACGAACTCACCGGGCTCGATCACGAGGTCGATGCCGACCAGCGCCTCGACGGCGTTCGGGCGGCCCGCGTTGAAGACCTTGGACAGATTCCGTAACTCGACCGCCGTCACTCGGCCGCCTCCCGTGGTCGGTTGCGCATCAGCACGAGGTCGGCGACCACCACGATCCCGACCATCAGCAGGCCGAGCGCGGCGGCGCCGAACACGGCCGTGTACACCTTGGCGGGGTCGCCGGTCGCCTGGCGCGAGTACTCGATGATCAGGCGCCCCACCCCGCCCGCGAGCCCGGTGGAGAGCTCGGCGACGACCACGCCGATCACCGAGGCGGTGGCACCCAGCTTGAGCGCCGGGATCATGTACGGGACGGCGGCCGGGAACCGCAGCTTGAACAGGGTCTTGCGCCACGAGGCGGCGTAGGAATCCATCAGCTCGAGCGAGGCCGGCGGCGCGGACACGAGCCCCCGCAGCGTCCCGACCGCAACGGGGAAGAACGCGAGGAAGGCGCCCATCACCGCCGCCGACAGCCAGCGTGGCCACTCGAAGCCCCCGATCTGCAGCTTGCCGCCCCAGCTGACCACCAGCGGGGCCAGCGCGATCAGCGGGACGGTCTGCGACACCACCAGGTAGGGCAGCAGGCCGCGCTCGACCACCTTGTACCGGGCCATCAGGACGGCCAGGCCGAGCCCCACGAGCGTGCCGATCGCGAACCCCGCGAGCGCGAGGCGGAACGTGAACCAGGCTCCTGCCACGACCACCTGGACCACCGAGGTGTCCGAACCCCGTCGCTCGGGTTCGGCGAAGCGCGACAACATCTCCCAGACGTGCGGCATCGCCTGATCGTTGGCCCTCGGCAGGATCGTCAGCCCGAACACCGTGCCGCCGTCCTGCGGACCGACCACCTTGTAGAGCTCCCACAGCACAGCGACCAGCAGCAGCGCGAGCCCGAACATCCAGACGCGCCGAACGCGCCGCAGCGTCACGACTTCGCGAGCACCGTGTCGGCGATGGCCGGGATGACCTTCTCGCCGTAGGCCTGCAGGGTCTCGTCCTTGGCGTCGTGCTGGAGGTACACCGCGAACTGGTGGACGCCCAGGGCCTTCAGCTCCTGCAGACGTCGGACGTGCTCCTCGATCGGGCCGAGGATGCAGAACCGATCCACGATCTCGTCGGGCACGAACTGGGTGTGGACGTTGCCCGCCTGGCCGTGCTCGTTGTAGTCGTAGCCCTCGCGGCCCTTGATGTAGTCGGTCAGCGCGGCGGGGACGGCCGACGTCTCGCCGTAGCGCGCCACGATGTCGGCGACGTGGTTGCCGACCATGCCGCCGAACCACCGGCACTGGTCGCGCGCGTGGGCCACGTCGTCGGTGACGTACGCGGGCGCCGCCACGCAGATCATGACGTCGTCCGGGTCGCGCCCGAACTCCTCGGCCGCCCTGCGGACGGCACCGATGGTCCACTCCGTGATGTCGGGGTCGGCGAGCTGCAGGATGAAGCCGTCGCCCACCTCGCCGATCATCTGGAGCGCCTTGGGACCGTAGCCGGCCACCCAGACCTCGACGCGGCTCCGCGACGCCCACGGGAAGCGGATCGCCGAGCCCCGGTAGTCCGCGCTCCGGCCGTTCGCGAGCTCGCGGATCACCTGGACGGCCTCCCGCAGGGTGGCGAGCGTGGACGGCTTGCCGTTGATCACCCGCACCGCCGAGTCGCCACGGCCGATCCCGATCACCGTCCGGTTGCCGAACATCTCGTTCAGCGTGGCGAACACGCTGGCGGTGACCGTCCAGTCGCGCGTGAGCGGGTTGGTCACCATCGAGCCGACGGTGACCTTGCGGGTCTGCTCCAGGATCTGCGTGTAGATCGGGAAGGGCTCCTCCCACAGGATGTGGCTGTCGAACGTCCACACGTGGCTGAACCCGTAGGTCTCGGCCTTCACCGCGAGATCGATCACCCGGGCGCTGGGCGGAGTCGTCTGCAGCACCACGCCGACGTCCATCGGGTCAGCGGGCGATGAGGTCGTCGTACGCGTCGGGTCGCCGGTCGCGGTAGAACGCCCAGCGGTCGCGGACCTCACGGATCTTGCCGAGGTCCAGATCGCGCACGATCAGCTCGGGCTTGTAGGCGTCGCCGACCTCGCCGACGAACTGGCCTTCGGGATCGACGAAGTAGCTCTGCCCGTAGAAGTCGTCGTCACCCAGCGGCTCGATCCCGACGCGGTTGATCGCGCCCACGTAGTACATGTTCGCGACCGCGGCGGCGGGCTGCTCCAGCCGCCACAGGTACTCGCTGAGCCCGCGGTGCGTGGCGGAAGGGTTGAACACGATCTCGGCGCCGTGCAGGCCCAGGATCCGCCAGCCCTCCGGGAAATGGCGGTCGTAGCAGATGTACACACCAACCTTGCCGACGGCGGTCTCGAAGATCGGGTACCCCTCGGTGCCGGGGGCGAAGTAGAACTTCTCCCAGAACCCCTTCACCTGGGGGATGTGCTGCTTGCGGTACTTGCCCAGGAAGGTCCCGTCGGCGTCGATGACGGCGGCGGTGTTGTAGTAGAGCCCGGGCTGCACGATCTCGTACATCGGGAGCACGATGACCATGCCCAGCTCCCTGGCGACGGCCTGGAACCGCTTGGTCGTGGGTCCGTCGGGGATGGGTTCGGTGTAGCTGTAGTACTCGGCGTCCTGCACCTGACAGAGGTAGGGCCCGTAGAACAGCTCCTGGAAGCAGATGACCTCGGCGCCTTGGGCGGCGGCCTCACGGGCCGCATCCTCATGCTTGTCGGTCATCGCCTCCTTGGTGCCGGCCCAGTCGGTCTGCAGCAGTGCGGCCTTCACGGTCGTCGGCATCGCGGTCCTCCCTGGCTCCTGCCTTCCGGCATGGTAACCACACCCCGCCGGGGGCGCGAGGGGCCGCGGAGCGCGAGCGCCGGGGAGCTACCCTCGGGCGTAGACCGCGAGCGCCAGGTCGTCGTTCGGGTCGTTCGCGTCGATCTTGAAGACGTGGTTGCAGCGACCGCTGTTGCCGAGCCCGCGCAGGATGAACCGGAACCTGCCGCCCCCGTCCGACCAGGTGTTCTCGTAGAAGTCGCCGTTGTTGCAGTTGACCGACAGCGACACGTCCACCCGGGTCCCGGCGTGATCCGCCACGAAGGCCACCTGGTTGTAGTTGCGGGTCCACGCGCGAAGCGTCACTCGGTTGTCGCCGAACTTGTCGGCGATCAGGTCCCAGGCCTGCGCCGTCCCCGTGCCCATCACGAACAGCCCGAGCGCCAGCGTGACCACCAGCAGGATCTTGCGAGTCATCTGCACTCCCTCCCCCGTTCTCCCTACGTCGCGACGAAACCCTAGGGCCCCGGGTTCGGGGCCGCAATAGTGCATCGGACGGTCATTCGCTCCTCCTTAGCTCGTATCGCACCCCGTGCCAGACCTCGCCGCCCTCGCGGTGCTCGAAGCGTTCGATCAGCCGCATCCCCACCTTCTCCGCGACCCGGATGGAGGGGACGTTCTCCGCGCTCGCGTAGGCGCGAACCGTCGCCGCTCCGAGCCGGTCGACGGCGTACGCGAGGAGCGCCCCCACCGCCTCGGTCGCGTACCCGCGGGCCTGGAACGCCGGCGCGATCGTGTAGCCGATCTTGATCACCCCGGGTTCGCCCTCGGCCGGGCTGAGCCCCACGTCGCCGACGAGCCGTCCACCGTCGCGCTCCTCGACCGAGAACTGGACCCAGCCGCCCGGCTCCCCGGGCGAGCGCGCGACCATCTCCTCGAGCTCCGCGCGGATCCCCTCCGGGTCGGTCCGGTCCCAGCCCTGGTACCGGTGGACGTCGGGGTCGCTGCGGTACGCGGAGATCGCCTGAGCATCGTCGGGCCGCGACCGGCGGAGCCTCAGGCGTTCCGTGAGGAGGGGTTCGAAGTCGGCGTCGACCAGCATCTCAACGGCAAGGGTAGCGGGCGTCGACGAGGGGCCTTTGCCGAGCAGGGTGAGCCGTTCGGCCGATGCCGTTCCTCCCCCAGACGTCGTACGGTATCTGCATGCAGGCGTACCCGGACCGCCAGATCGTGCTCGAGCGCGGCCCCCGACCCAAGACCTTCTGCGGCGAGTGTGAGCACTCCGAGTTCATCCACGGCGACCACGATGCTCGCCGCTGTCTCTACTCGGCGTGCGCGTGCGGCGGATTCACCGAGGGCCAGGCGTAGCGCAAGCCCTCAGGCGAGCCGCCCACATTCCAGACAGGAGTACCAACCCGCCCGATCCTGCAGGCCGAACGTCGTCTGGCGCCCACAGTGCGTGCACGTCCGGGTCTGGAACGGGGGAAGGTCCACGCCCCCATGCATCAGACGCTCGGTCACGGAGCGAAGCTCGCGCTCCGATCCGGACGGCAACCTCGTTCGATCCACGTCAGCTCCTCCTCACGCCGGGTCCACGACTCGCTGTCGATGGTCCGTCTGCCTCGCGATCCGGGCCGGCCGTCCCGCGATCTTCTGAACGACCGAGAAACGGCCGCCCTCGGACACGAGCTGATCGATCTCCGGGTTCTCGTGGTCGATCGCGATCGCGAACCGGGTCGAGTATCCACGCACGGCCTCGTACTCCGGCCGGGTCAGCAGGATCCGCTCGACGCACGCGGCGTCCCCGCACTCGCACACGTACACCTGGGTGACGGTCCCGTCGCCCATCACGCCGCGGACGTCCTCGATACACTCGTTCCGATCGCGGGAGCGCGTCTCGTTGCGAACCTCCTGGTCCCGCCAGTCACTCATCGGCTCACGACCTCGGAGAGCAGGTACTCGGTCTCGGTGAGCTCGAAGATCTTGCGGATCCGTCCGTGCGCGTTCTCGAGCCGGAACGAATTCCCCCAGTCCTGGACGCGATGTTCGCAGGCCATCACGGCGAGCCACGCCGCGCCGTCCATGAACGTGATCCCGCGGAGATCCAGGGTCACGTCACGGCCGTGGACGTCGCCGATCGCGAGGTCGAGCGCGGGGATCGCCGCCGAGTCGAACCGCCCGGTCAATCGGAGGTGGGCGCAGCCATTGGAGTCCCCGGCACGTACCGAGAAGAGCTCCGAGGGAACCCTCATCGAGGCTCCCTTCCTGGAGGATGAATCTCCCTCCGGCTGGGGAGCGAGTCTCTGGGCTCCGATGGTGCGTCCGTGCTCGGACGCGTCGCGAGCCGGGACTTGGGGCCCGCGAGCCCCAAGGTACGCCTGGGTGTCCGTGGGGTCAATGGCCACCCCCCGACGGGCGCCGATCCCGGAGCCCCTCGCCGTGCGGTAGGCTCGGAATCGGTGGCACGAGCAGCGAAGAAGGCCGGCCAAGGGGCCGCCGAGCGGCTCCGGATCCTCATCGCCGACGGGCAGCGAGAGCGACTGGACGAGGTCGCCCACAGCGTGGCCGGCCTCGGTCACGACGTGGTCGGCGAGGGGAGCCTGAGCGACGTGGCCGCCCTCACGGCCTCGCTTCGTCCCGACGCCGCGATCGTGATCGTCGGCGAGAGCTCCGAGCATGCGCTGGATCTGATCGGAAGGATCGTGACGGAGGCGTCGTGCCCCGTGATCGCGATCCTCGACGTCGAGGACGAGGCGTTCATCCACGAGGCCGCCAAACGCGGGATCTTCGCGTACATCACCGAGGGGAAGGGCGCGGCCGCGCTGCAGAGCTCGCTCGACGTCGTCCTGTGTCGGTTCGCCGAGTACCACGGCCTCGAGGGGGCCTTCGCCCGCCGGGCCGTGACCGAGCGGGCGAAGGGGATCCTCATGGAACGACACTCGATCGACGAGAAGCAGGCGTTCGCGATGCTGCGCGACCAGGCGCGCCGCACGAACCGCAAGATCACCGACGTCGCCGAGGCCGTCGCCCTCAGCGTGAGCATGCTCCCGGCGCGGCCGACCGAACCGGCGCGACGCCTCGAGTAGGCGCCGTCACCTCCGCGGGCGGTTCCTGGACCGGCCGCGCCGGCCGTTCGCGTTGGATGCGGGCCTCGGGCGTGGCGCCGGCCTCGGCCGCTCCGCGCGCATCCCGGCCCGGACGAACTCCGCGTGGAGCTCCAGCCTCGCGGCGATCCGGCCGACCTCGAGCTGCTGTTCCGGAGTGACGAACGTGACGCCCTCGCCGCCGCGTCCCGCCCGGGCGGTGCGGCCCACGCGGTGCACGTAGGCCTTCTCGTCCGCCGGGGCGTCGAAGTTGATCACGTGCGTGATGTCCTCGAGGTCGAGCCCGCGGGCCGCGAC
>JBOGVL010000049.1:0-12191 GCA_050692535.1 Actinomycetota bacterium
CATCGGCACCGGAGGGCCGTTGAGGACATGGCTCAGCGGGGTGGTCTTCGTATACCCCGTCCGGGGGAGCCCTGTTCCCCCGGGAACGCGGGTCAGAGCTCGATCTGGCTGTTGCGGACCGCGAGGGCCACGGCCTCGAGCTTGGAGTGGACCTCGAGCTTGCCCAGGACGTTGCGCACGTGCGTCTGCACGGTCTGGGGGCTGATGTACAGGGTGCCGGCGATGTCGTCGTTCCGCTGGCCCTGCGCGACGTGGCGCAGGATCTCCCACTCGCGATCGGTGAGGGTCGCGAACCGCGCGAGCACCTCCCGCCGCTCCTCGCGCTCCTTGGTGACCTGGTGGAGCAGCCGGGCGAGCGTGGCGGGATCGATCAGAACCTCGCCCTCGGCGGCCGCCTTCGCGGCCGACAGCACCTGATCGGCCGGCTCGTCCTTGCCGAGGAACGCGGAGGCGCCGGCCTCGACGGCCTCGACGAGCAGGC
Source organism: Actinomycetota bacterium (assembly GCA_050692535.1). Taxonomy (GTDB): domain Bacteria; phylum Actinomycetota; class UBA4738; order UBA4738; family HRBIN12; genus CALGFI01. Next base: position 482 of record JBOGVL010000049.1, read on the forward strand.
GCTCGTCGTCGTGGGCGGTCATGATCACGACCTTCGTGGTGGGCGAGGACTCCTTGATCCGGCGAGTGGCCTCGATCCCGCTCATGCCGACCTTGAACTCGATATCCATCAGGACGACGTCCGGGCGGTGCTCACGGCTGAGGTCGACGGCGCGGCCGGCGTCGTGGACCGCCGGCGCCACCAGGCGCAGGGCCTCGTCGCGCTCGACGAGCATCGAGAGCGCGTCGGTGAGCGTCTTGTGGTCGTCGCAGATCAGCAGGCTGATCGGCTCGTTCGTGCTCAGCGCCACGATCCTCATTCCTCCGCGGGCAGCGTGACCCGCAGGATGGTACCGCCGTCGTCCCGGTCGGCGACGTACACCCGCCCGTCGTGGGCCAGGGTGTGCGCCCGGGTCAGGAACAGGCCGAGCCCGGCGCCCGGGGTCTCCTCATACCCGGCCGGCCGCCACGCCCCGAACCGCTCGAAGACCTGCAGGACGCGCTCGGAGGGGATCCCCGGCCCGCGGTCCGCCACCTCGATCACGGCGGTGCCGTCGTCGCCGCGCCGCACCGTCACCTCGATCGGCGCGTCGGGCGGCGAGAACTTGGCGGCGTTGTCGATGAGATTCGCGATCGCCTCCGACAGGTACTTGCGGTCCGCCTGGATGGTGATCGGTGCGTCGGTCTCCACCGACATCGGATGTTGGCCGTGCGGGGTGCCCCAGGCCACCTGTTCCACCAGGGCGCCGAGGTCCTCGTCGCGGAAGTCGTAGACGAGGGAGCCCGCGTCGACCTTGAGCGCGTTCGCGGCCTGGTCGACCACGCGGGTCAGGCGGCCCGCCTCCTCGTCGATCAGGCCGAAGAACTCCCGTCGCTCCTCCTCCTCGAGCTGGTCGAACATGCGGGAGCCGGTCGAGGCGAGTCCCTTGATCGCCATCAGGGGGTTCTTGATCTCGTGCGAGAGCTTCGACGCGGTCTCGGCCCGCTCGACGAGCGGATCGGCCGATCCCCGGCGCGACGCGACCGCCCAGGCGCCCCCCGCGGCGACCAACGTGACGAGCGCCACGATCGCGAGCACCAGGAGCCCACGCGAGCGGTCCTCCTCGGCCTGCACGAGCGCCGCGCCGAGCAGGGCCGCCGTGGCGACCGCGGCCACGACCGCGACCAGGAGCGGCCACCGGGCGGACCTCACGCGCCGAAGTGTAGGCGGTCGCCCTGCTCAGCCGCGATACGAGTGGGCCTCGTCCGGGAACGTCCCGGCCTCCACCTCGCCCGCGAACGCCCGCGCCGCCTCGCCGATCTCGCGGCGCAGGTCGGCGTAGGCCTTCGCGAACCGGGGGCGCCCTTCCGAGAGACCGAGCAGGTCGTGGATCACCAGCACCTGGCCGTCCGTCGACGGGCCGGCCCCGATCCCGATCGTTGGGATCTCGAGCGTGCGGGTGATCTCGGCGCCGAGGCCGGACGGGAGGCCCTCGAGCACGATGGCGAACGCGCCGGCTTTCTCGATCGCCTGCGCCTCGTCCAGGAGGCGGGCGGCGTCCTCGCCGCGCCCCTGGACCCGGTACCCGCCCATCGCGTGGACGGACTGGGGGGTCAGCCCCACGTGCGCCATCACCGGGATGCCGAGCTCGACGAGCCGGCTCGTGAGCTCGACCTGCGGCCCCTCGAGCTTCACGGCGTGCGCGCCGGCCTCCTTGAGGAACCGGCCCGCGTTCCGCACCCCGTCCTGCACCGAGACCTGATAGGACAGGAACGGCATGTCGCCGACGACCATCGCGTTCCGGGCCCCACGGACGACCGCCCGGGTGTGGTGGAGCATCTCGTCCATCGTCACGGGCAGGGTGTTCTCGTAGCCGAGGACGTTGTTGGCCACCGAGTCGCCGACGAGCAGCACGGGGATCCCCGCCTCGTCGAGGATCTGCGCGGTGGGGAAGTCGTAGGCGGTGAGCATCGCGAAGCGCCGACCCTCCGCCTTCCACGTGCGCAGATCGTGGATCGTCACCGTCATCGCTCGCGCCTCCTTCCGGTAGTGCACGGCTGGGCTCCGGGCAGTGTAACCGGCAGTCGCCCTGCGCCCGGCGGGAGTGTCGTCGGCGCCTGTTAGGGTCGCCACCTGGGAGAACCGATAGACTCTGGGGGCTCACCCATTCCTGCTCCCCCCGTGGGAGCCGTCCAGACCAGAGGAGGTGGGGAACTGAGGCGGTACGAGGCCATGCTCATCCTGCCCGCGGAGGCCGACGAATCGGTGGTGTCCGCGGCGCTGGACCGCATCACGCGGATCGTCTCCGAGAGAGGCGGCGCGGTCGGGAACGTCGATCGCTGGGGGCGCAGGCGGCTCGCGTTCGAGATCGATCGCCAGAACGAGGGGTACTACGTCGTGGCGGAGTTCACGTCGGAGCCCGAGGCGATCATCGAGCTCGAGCGGTCGCTGCACCTGGCCGACGAGGTGCTGCGGTTCAAGGTCGTCGTCCGCGGCGAGGCCGCGTAGGCGAACAGCGTCTTCCCCCTCTTCGGCACTCCATCCGTCGGGGAGCGGAATCGGAACGGAAGGTGATGGAGATGGCGAGCGAGAACCAGATCATCATCGTGGGCAACCTCACGGACGACCCCGAGCTGCGTTACACGCCGAACGGGGCCGCCGTCGTGAAGTTCCGCGTCGCCGTGAACCGCCGGTACAAGGACGAGGCGGGCAACTGGAAGGACGGCGAGACGTCGTACTTCACGGTGAACGGGTGGCGCACCCTGGCCGAGAACGTCGCGGAGTCCCTCACGCGGGGCACGCGCGTCGTCGTGGCCGGGCGCCTGCAGATGCGCTCCTGGGAGACCCAGGAGGGCGACAAGCGCACGGTGGTGGAGATCGAGGCCGACGAGATCGGTCCGAGCCTGCGGTGGGCGACGGCGAAGGTCGAGCGCCAGGGCCGCTCCGGCTCGAGTGACTGGTCGGCCCCGGCGGTGGTCGGCGCCCCGAGCGGAAACGAGGAGACCCCACTGGATGCCCCCGAAGTCTAGGAAACGCCCACCCAAGAAAGAGAAGGACGAGAAGGGCTGGCAGAAGAAGACCAAGAGGAAGGTCTGCATCTTCTGCAAGGACCGGATCGAGTACGTGGACTACAAGGACACGGCGATCCTTCGCAAGTTCGTGTCGGAGCGCGGCAAGATCCGCGCGCGTCGCGTGTCGGGCAACTGCTCGCAGCACCAGCGCGACGTGGCGACCGCCGTCAAGAACGCCCGCGAGATGGCCCTGCTGCCCTATTCGACACGATGAAGATCATCCTGCAGAGGCCCGTCGACAAGCTCGGCGACCCCGGCGACATCGTCGAGGTCGCCGACGGCTACGCGCGGAACTACCTGATGCCCCGCGGCCTGGCCGTCAAGGCGACCAAGGGCGGCGTCAAGCACGTCGACAGCCTGAAGCGCGCGCACACCGCACGCACCAACGAGGCCAAGGCCGAGGCCGAGCAGGTCGCGAGCCGCCTGGCCGGCACGCCGATCAAGATCGCGGCGCACGCCGGCGAGGAGGGCAAGCTCTTCGGCAGTGTGACCGCCTCCGACATCGCCGAGGCGATCGACAAGCAGTCCGGGATCCGCGTCGACCGCCACGACGTCCACCTCGACGAGCCGATTCGCTCGATCGGCACGCACGAGGTGCGTGTGCATCTGTTCGCGGAGGTCGACCCGGTGGTCTCGGTGGAGGTCGAGGGCTCCGAGTCCTAGAGCTCGAGCGTCACGACCCCGGATCGCTCGGCGTCCGGGGTCGTTTCGCGTCCTGGGCGTGGAGGCGCGCGCGGTCGTCCGCGCGCCGATCGCGGCCGTATGCTCCGGCGGCATGAGCGTCGTCTCGTACCGGCCCGAGCCCCCCGAGTTCGCCTGGACCTTCGGTGGGGTGCCGCCGGTCCGGTCGGTGAAGCCGGGCGACGTGCTCGAGCTGTGGACCGAGGACGCGTTCGGCGGCAAGGTCCGAGGGCCCGACGACTGGATCTCGCGCGTGATCCAGTTTCCGTTCGTGAACCCGCAGACCGGCCCGTTTCTCGTCGAGGGCGCGGAGCCCGGTGACACCCTCGCGATCCACTTCGTCTCGATCGAGCCGTCGCGCGACTGGGCCGCCTCGTGCACGATCCCGCTCTTCGGCGCCCTCTCGTCAACGCTTCGGACGGCAACCCTTCAGGATCCGCTGCCCGAGCGGGTCTGGATCTACGAGGTCGATGCGTCTGCCCGCACGGTCACGTATCGCGCGATGCAGGGCGAGCACTCGGCGGCGCTCCCTCTCGATCCCATGCACGGCACGGTGGGGGTGGCGCCGGCGGCGCTCGAAGCTCGGTCGTCGCTGGTACCGGACTCGCACGGCGGCAACATGGATACACCCGAGATGCGGGCGGGCGTCACGTGCTACCTCGGCGTAAACGTCGAGGGCGGGCTGTTCTCGCTCGGCGACGGTCACTGCCGTCAGGGCGAGGGCGAGACCTGCGGCGTCGCGATCGAGGCGGCGATGGACACGGTGATCGCGATCGATCTGATCAAGGAACGGTTCACGCCCTGGCCGAGGATCGAGAGCGACCAGTACGTGATGTCGACGGGCTCCTCGAGGCCGCTCGAGGACGCATTTCGGATCGCGCACGTCGACATGGTCGGGTGGATGCAGGAGGAGTTCGGCCTCGACCGCCTGGATGCCTACCAGCTCCTCACGCAGGTCGCCGAGAGTCCCGTCGCCAACGTCTGCGATCCGAACTACACCTTCCTCGCCAAGGTCGACAAGCGCTACCTTCCCCGGGTCGCTCCGTACGGTGACACGCACGGGCGGCTCAAGGAGATCGCCGCGGGGTACCGGTCCGGTCGTGACTGACGGATCAGACCGGCGAAGCTCGAAATGTCCGAGCGTCGTGCCGACGCCGCCGAGTCGTGCCAGAATCACACCCCTGTCATTCCCGGCTGATACACACCTTTCCACAGGGTTCTCCACATGGGGAATCGCAGGTGGAAGGCGGTATGACAAGGAATCTTCCGGCACCACCAGCGGCGGGGGTTTCCCCAGGGGTTATCCGCTGGAGGGTGGAGCCGGGCGGGGCTAGCGTCTCCGCCGGTTCGGACGCGGGGACGGGGCGGAGGGCGTAGCGAATGGTGCGGTCGATCGAGGACGTCCGGCGTACCCGGCCGGAGCGGGTGCCGCCGCACAACCTCGAGGCCGAGGAGTCCGTGCTCGGGGCGATGATGCTCTCGTCCGAGGCGATCGCCGACGTCGTCGAGATCGTCCGGCCGCCCGACTTCTACCGCTCGGCGAACGCCAAGATCTTCGACACGCTCCGCGAGATCTACGGGCGGGGCGACCCGGTCGACGCCATCACCGCGGTGGAGGAGCTGAAGCGGCGGTCGCTCCTGGAGGAGGTGGGCGGTCACCTCTACATCTCGGAGCTCGTCGAGCGGGTGCCGACGCCGGCGGCGGCGGGCTCCTACGCAAGGATCGTCGCCGAGACGGCGCTCCTGCGGCGGCTGATCTCGGCGGCCGGCGACATCATGGAGATGGCGTACTCGGCGCCCGAGGAGCCCGAGCGGGTCGCCGACGAGGCCGAGCAGCGGATCTACGAGGTCGCGCGCCACGACGAGAAGGAGCAGGTCGCCTCCCTGCGGGACCTCGTCGACCAGGCGATGACCGACCTGGAGCGCATCCAGAACCGCGAGTCCGCGTTCGCCGGGGTGCCGACGGGGTTCCGGGACGTCGACGCGCTGCTCTCGGGCATGCAGGCCGGCAACCTGATCGTCGTCGCGGCCCGCCCGGGCGTCGGCAAGTCGTCGTTCGTGACCAACCTCGCGCGGAACGTGGCCGTCGACGCGGAGCAGCCGGTCGCGATGTTCTCGCTCGAGATGTCGCGCTGGGAGATCGGGATGCGGCTGCTGTGCGCCGAGGCTCGGGTGCCCTGGGATCTCATCCGGAACAAGCGGGTGGGAGCCGAGGACTGGTCGCGGATCGCGCAGGCGGCCGACACCCTGCACGAGGCGCCGCTGTTCATCATCGACTCGGGCAACGTGACCCTCGTCGACATCCGGGCCAAAGCCCGTCGGCTCGCCGCCCGGCGGCAGGGGCTTGGGCTGATCATCGTCGACTACCTGCAGCTGATGTCCCACACGCGCCGGGTGGACAACCGGCAGCAGGAGATCGCCGAGATCAGCCGCGGGCTGAAGATGCTCGCGAAGGAGCTCTCGATCCCCGTGATCTCGGTCTCCCAGCTGAACCGCGACCCCGAGCGCCGGCAGGACAAGCGCCCCCAACTGTCGGACCTGCGGGAGTCCGGCGCGATCGAGCAGGACGCCGACGTCGTGATGTTCATCCACCGCGACGACTCCGACCCGGCGAAGAAGGGCCTCGCGGACCTGGTGGTCGCCAAGCACCGGAACGGGCCGACCGACACGATCTCGCTGACGTTCCTGCCGCACCTCACCCAGTTCCGGAACTTCGCGCCGCCCGCCGCGTAGCCTTCCGGTCCATGGCGGTGCACCGTCGGCGCGTGCGCGCGATCCACAGGCGGCTCGAGCGGCACTTCGGCGAGCTGGCGCCGCCGCGCCGGACCGATCCGCTCCAGGAGCTCATCCTCACCGTGCTCTCGCAGCACACGAGCGACCTGAACGCCGCGCGCGCGTTCGGCTCGCTCCGGATGACGTTTCCGACCTGGGACGACGCGGTCCTTGCCCGACCGGCGAAGGTCGCCGACGCGATCCGGTCGGGTGGGCTCGCGAATACCAAGGCGCCGCGGATCCAGGCGATCCTGCGTGAGATCCGGCAGCGCGAGGGTCGCTACGACCTCGAGCGCCTGCGGGTCGCCTCCGACCAAGAGGCGACGGCGTACCTGTCGTCCCTTCCCGGTGTGGGGCCGAAGACCGCGGCCGTGGTGCTGGCGTTTGCGCTCGGGCGCGACGCCCTGCCCGTGGACACGCACGTGCACCGCGTCGCCAGGCGATTGGGCTGGGTCGGCGACCGGTCGAGCGCCGAGCAGGCGCATCGCGCGCTCGAGCAGCTGGTTCCCGCCGAGATCCGGGTGCCGCTGCACGTCGGCCTGATCCGGCTCGGCCGCGAGATCTGCAAGGCGGGCCGGCCCAGATGCGAGGACTGCCCGATCCTCGGACTGTGTCCGACCGGCCCGCTCGTGCTGGGTCGCGGCCCCTGAGTCGGAGCGGGCGAGGGGAATCGGACCCCCGTCTCGAGCTTGGGAAGCTCGCGTTCTGCCATTGAACCACGCCCGCGTGGTGCGCTCGCCGGAGCGAAACGGTTCTCCAGTTTAGCGAGCGACCTCGCGCGCCGCGCGCCTGCTAGCCTCCGAGCCCCATGGCCGATGTGGACCCGGATTTCTGGCCGCACGCGCTGTCGAAGGTCGTCGCGGGTGAGGCGCTCTCGGCCGACGAGGCCGCCGAGGCGATGCGGCAGGTGATGGGGGGAGAGGCGACGGCGGGGCAGCTCGGCGGGCTCCTGATGGCGCTCCGCACCAAGGGCGAGACCGTCGACGAGGTGGACGGGTTCGCTCACACGATGCTCGAGTTCTCGAACGCCGTCCGTCCGTCGACCCCGGTGATCGACACGTGCGGGACTGGCGGCGATCGCAGCGGCACGTTCAACATCTCGACGATCGCGGCCATCGTGGTCGCGGGCGCCGGCGTGCCCGTCGCCAAGCACGGGAACCGCGCGGCGTCCTCGCACTGCGGGTCGGCCGACCTCCTGGAGGCGCTCGGCGTGCGGATCGACCTCGACCCCGAGGGCGTCGAACGGTGCCTCCTCGAGGCCGGGATCGCGTTCATGTTCGCCCCCCGCTTCCACCCGGCGATGGGGCACGCCGCGCCGGTCCGGCGGGAGCTGCGCGTGCCGACCGTCTTCAACTTCCTGGGGCCGCTCACCAACCCGGCGAGGCCATTCGCCCAGGTGGTCGGAGTCTCGGATCCGCGGATGCTCCCGCTGATGGCGCAGGTGCTCGCGCGCCGCGGGGTGCGAGCGAAGCTCTTCCGGGGCGCCGACGGGCTCGACGAGCTCACGACGACGGGCCCGTCGACGCTCTTCGAGGTGCGCGACGGCGCCGCGAACGAGACGAGGTTCGACCCCCGTGAGGCCGGGGTTCCGGCCGCGTCCCCCGAGGACCTGCGCGGGGGCGACGCCGCGATCTCGGCCTCCATCGCGCGGTCGGTGCTCGCGGGGGACTCCGGTCCGCGGCGCGACGTCGTCCTCCTGAACGCGGCCGCGGCGCTGGAAGTCGCCGGCGCCGCCGGGTCGATGGCGGAAGGCGTGCGCGTCGCCGCGCGGTCCGTCGACACGGGTGCGGCCGCCGCGACGCTCGAGCGATGGGTGGCGGCCTCGCTGAGCGGGTAGCATCGCGCGGCGATGATCCTGTCGGACGTCGACATCCGCAAGGAGCTCGCCTCCGGGCGGATCCTGATCGAGCCCTTCGACGAGGCCTGCGTCCAGCCCTCGTCGGTCGACCTGCACGTCGACGCCCAGTTCCGCGTGTTCGCCAACTCGCGATACCCGTACATCGACGTCCGTATGCCGATGCCGGATCTCACCGAACTCGTACAGGTTTCCGGCGACGAGCCGTTCATCCTGCATCCGGGGGAGTTCGTGCTCGGCTCCACGCGCGAGCGCGTCCGCCTGCCCGACGACCTGGTGGCGCGCCTCGAGGGGAAGTCCTCACTCGGCCGGTTGGGTCTCCTGATCCACTCGACCGCCGGCTATGTGGATCCGGGGTGGGACGGCTACCTCACGCTTGAGCTGTCGAACGTGGCCAACCTGCCGATCACGATCTACCCGGGGATGAAGATCGGTCAGATCTCGTTCTTCAAGCTCTCGAGCCCGGCGGAGAACCCGTACGGGTCCAAGGAGACGGGGAGCAAGTACCAGGGCCAGCGCGGCCCGACGGCGAGCAAGTTCTTCGAGGAGTTCCGGAAGCCTTAGCCCAGCCGCGTGAGCGCGTCCTGCGCCGCCGCCACCACGCCCGGGATCGGATCCCGAAGCAGGCCGGTGAGGGCGTCGCGCGACCGCGGGTCGCCGAGGTCCGGCAACAACTGCGCGGCGCGAGCCCGGATACGCTCGTCGGGATCGGACACCGATCGGAGCAGCGCGTCGGCGGCATCCGGGCCGCCAATCGCGCCGAGCGCCTCCACGCCACGCAGCCGGCGCTCCGGTTCCACGGCGTCGAGCCGCGCCAGGAACTCCTCGGGCCTCGCGATCCGCTGGAGCAGGTCGCCGACGGTCGGGACGACGGCCGGGTTGTGCTGCATCAGAACGTCGATCAGCAGCTCGACGGCGGGAGGGCCGATCCTCGTGAGCAGGTCGGTCGCCGCCTCGCGGAGGCGGGGCACGGCGAGCACGCCGGCGAGCCGGCGGGCCACCGCGGGCGAGCTCCACTGGGTCAGCACCTGGCTGGTCACGTCTCGAACCCGCGCGTCGGGGTCGTTCAGCGCAGAGACGAGGAACCCCAGCACGGCTTCGTCGTCGATCACGCCGAGCGCCTCGATCACGCCGACCCGGACCTCGGGATCCGGGTCGCCGAGCGCCTTGCCCAGGGCGTTGGCCGCGGCTGGGTCGCGAAGCCGTCCCAGCGAGACCGTCGCGGCGCGTCGCACGAGCGCGGCCGGGTCCGCGAGCGCCTGGATCGCGCCCTCCACGCAGCCGGGACTGGCGCCCCAGCCGCAGACCTCCACGGCGAGGATCCGCTCCTCCTGATCCGGCGAACGCAGGCGCTCGAGGGCGATCTGGGTGAGCGAGCCGCTCCGGACCCGCTCGAACGACGCGATGATCTCGCCGCGGCCGGCGTCCGGCGCCCGCCGGAGGGCCGACCAGATCAGCTCGGGGTCGGCGGCGCGCGAGGCGAGCCGCTTGGCCGCGGCCAGGCGCACCCGGTCGTCCTGATCCGACAGCGATGAGGTGAGGGCGTCCAGCGCCTCGGCCCCGTCCACGTCGGGAAGCGTCTCGATGGCCGTCGCTCGAACCTCGGGGTCGGGATCCGAGAGCGCCCGGACGATCGTTCCCGGCGGGAGCGAGGCCGTGACCTGGGCCAGCATCCGCACGGCCCGTGCGCGCACGGCCGGGGAGACGTCGGTCTCGAGAGCGATCCGGGCGACGTCCACCGCCGAGGCGTCCCCCGACTCCGCGAAGACGTCCAACACGGACTGGCGGACGGGGGCGGTGGGGTCGTCAAGGTAGGGACGCAGATGGGGCAGCAGCGGCGGACCGCCGACCTTCCACAACATCCGGATCGCCTCGGCCTGCATGGGTTCGCGCACCTGCGTGAGGAGCCCGGCAAGCTGCTCGGGCGGCATCACGAACGACTGCAGCGCGTCCATGAGCCGGTGACGGGCGTCGACGGGGAGGACGGCGGCGGCGTCCAGGATGTCGGCGGCACCCTCGACGAGGCGAAGCATCTGCGCCGTCGACGCCGCGAGCGACAGCTGCGACGGGTCGCCGCTCGCGAGCGCTTCGCGGACCCAGGTCGTGATCGAGTTGCGGTCCATCCCGCCGAGCCCGGACAGGGCGAGGTGCCGGACGGTCCCGTCGTCGTCCAGCAGGGCCCGTGCGAGCGACGTGATGCGCTCGGACTCCTCCTCCGGCGGCTGCGGGCTCTCGACGGGAGGCCTCCGATCGCGGTCTGACGCGGCGTCCGCGAGCTGCTCGAACGCGGCGGCGGTCATCCGTCCGCGGGCGGCCTCGGCCTCCGCGAGCTCGTCCATCGCGGCGGCGGCCACGTCGCGGATCTCGTCGATCGGATCGCCCTCGTGCGCAGCCAGCTCGCGAAGCACGACCGGCGAACGGTCGTGGGCGAGCAGGCGGATCGCGCCGAGACGTGGGACGTCGGGCCAGGAGAGCGCCTCGAGAATCCTCCCTGATCCGAGCGCGAGCGCGAGGCGTCCGAGCCCCGGCCGCTCCTCGTCCCGGGGCGCCCCGTCGAGGTCGCCGACCGCGCCCAACACCCGCCGCATGGCCTGGTCGTCGACGGGGGTGGCCGCGGCAACCTGAGGAAGCAGGCGCAGGACCGCCTGCTGGGTGAGCGGCCAGTCGCGGGCAGCGAGCAGCGGGGCGATCGCGTTCACGTCGCCGCGACTCGCGGCGAGCTCGACGGCAACGGCGCGGACGTCGTCCGTCGGATCCTGAAGGGCCTGCCAGATCGCGTCCTCCTGGACCCGATCCGGGCGCTGCGCCAGCGCATGCAGCGCCAGCCGGCGGATGTCCGCCTCCGGGTCGAGCAGCATCGACTCGACGCGGTGCGTGTCGGCGTCGGACAGCTCTCGGCTGGCGAGGTCCTCGAGGGCGGCGCGGCGCTCCCGCGGGTCCGTGGAGCCGAGCGACGGCGCCGCCTCGACCTGCGGCTCCTCGGTCCGAGGCTCCACATCCGGGACCTCCTCGAACCGCGACTCACCTTCCTCCTCGAACCGCGACTCCCCGTCCTCCTCGAACCGCGACTCCTCGACCGCCTCCCGGCCCGGTTCCTCGAGCTCGGGTGCTTCCATCGAGGCCTCTGGCTCGAGGGCGTCGGTCTCGCCTGCGTCGAGCTCCTCGACCCGCGACGCATCGAAGGTCTCGACGTCGGCGGCCGCGAGCTCCTCGCCGTCGACGCCGGGCTCCTCGCCGTCGACTCCGCGCTCCGCGGCTTCGAGTTCGGGCTCCGCGGCTTCGAGTTCGGGCTCCGCGGCTTCGAGTTCGGGCTCCGCGGCTTCGAGTTCGGGCTCCGCGGCTTCGAGTTCGGGCTCCGCGGCTTCGGTCTCGG
>JBOGVL010000050.1:0-11971 GCA_050692535.1 Actinomycetota bacterium
CACATCGGCGAGCTCGTCACGGTCCTCGGGGAGGCCCTTCGCGTCGAAGGGGACGTCCGCGCCCGGCAGGCCAACCCTTCGGGCGACGGCGGCGACGGTCTCGGGGTGGTCGCCGCTGATGACCTTTACCTCCACGCGCTGCTGCGCGAAGTACGCGAGCGTCTGCGCGGCGGTCTCCCGCACGCGGTCGCCGAGGATCACGAACGCGACGGAGACCAACCCGCTCGGCACCGACTCGCCGGCGAGGACGGCCTGGGTCCGGCCGAGCAGGACGACCCGGCGCCCGGCCTCGGCGTGCTCGAGCGCCCTCCGAAGGTTCGCCTCGTCCTCGACCTCGCCCAGGAGCACATCGGGCGCGCCGAGCACCCACGTGCCCCTCGTGCCGAAGTCGGCTCCACTCCACTTGCGCGCGGACGAGAACGGCACCGCCTCGGTCGCCAGCCAGCCTTCCGAGGTGTTCGGGAACGCCTCGCCGATGGCCCGGAGCGTCGCGTTGGGATGCGGGTCGGAGGACGAAAGCGCGGCAAGCGCCTCGCGGTGCGTTCCGTCCTCGTGGAGAATCTCGACCTCCTCGACGACGAGCCGCCCCTCCGTGAGCGTCCCCGTCTTGTCGATGCACAACACGTCGACCCGGGCGAGGACCTCGACCGCGGGGAGCTCCTGCACCAGCACCCGTTGCCGGGCGAGCCGCACGACGCCCACCGCGAACGCGACACTCGTCAGCAGCACGAGCCCCTCGGGGACCATCGCCACGGTCCCGGCCACGGAGCCTCGGAGCGCGTCGCGGTAGCTCGCGTTCGAGCGCAGCTGGCTGAACACCAGCAGGGCGGCCGTCGGGATCAGCAGCCACGTCACGATGCGCAGGATCTGGTCGATCCCGGCGCGCAGCTCCGAACGCGTGAGCGTGAACCGGCGCGCCTGCTGGGCGAGCTGCGCCGCGTAGGCCTCGGCGCCCACGCGCGTCACCCGGAACCGGCCGCTGCCGGCCGCGACGAACGACCCCGAGAGCACCTCGTCCCCGGCGTGCTTCACGACCGGCTCCGCCTCGCCCGTCAGGAGCGACTCGTCGACCTCGAGCCCGCGGCCCTCGAGCACCCCGCCGTCCACCACGACCTGGTCGCCCGGCTGGAGCTCGAGCACGTCGTCGACGACGACCTCGGTCACCGGCTCGTCGCGGACCACGCCCTCGCGGACGATCCGGGCGCGCGGCGACGTCAGGACCGCGAGGCGGTCGAGCGTCCGTTTGGCCCGCAGCTCCTGGCCGATCCCGACCGCGGCGTTGGCGATGAGCACGAACCCGAACAGGGCGTCCTGGATCGGGCCCACGATCAGGATCACGACGAGGAGCGAGCCGAGCAGCGCGTTGAAGCGCGTGAAGACGTTCGCGCGGACGATCTGGGCCACGGTCCGTGAGGGCGCGGGGGGCACGTCGTTGACCTGGCCGCGGGCGACGCGCTCGGCGACCTCGGCCGGCGTCAGGCCGTCGAGGGACGACGTCATGGCCGGAGCGTAGCCCCCAGGCCGTCGGCGCTCAGGACTGGGAGCGGGAGCCGGAGAGCGCCGCCACCGCGCCGAGCGACAGGTAGACGCTCCCGGAGACGTACCGCTGGGACCTGCGGAAGCGGGGGCTCGATCGAAGCCACCGGCCGGCCCTCGCGGCGACGAGCGCGTACGTCCCGTCCGACAGCATCCCGAGCGCGATGAACGTCATGCCGAGCACGACCATCTGCAGCCAGACCTCGCCGCGCCCGACGTCGACGAACTGCGGCAGGAAGGCGAGGAAGAACAGGGCCGTCTTGGGGTTGAGGACGTTGACGAGGGCGCCCTGCCAGAAGATCCGCCGGAGGCTGGCACGCGGGACGTCCGCCGGGCTGTCGGTCGGCTCCTCCTTCGAGAGCAGCGTGCGGACGCCGAGCACGATCAGATACGCGGCGCCGGCGTACTTGACGATCCCGAACGCCACCGACGACGAGACGAGGATCGCCGAGAGCCCCAGCGCCGCCGCGGCGACGTGCACGACGGACCCGAGGTGGATCCCGAGCACCGACACGAGCCCCGCCGTGCGCCCCTGGTCGATCGACCGGGTGACGATGTACAGGACGGCGGGCCCGGGCACCACGAGCAGCCCCAGCGCGACGGGCGCGAACACGAGGAGCGTATGGGTCTCCGGCATCGCCCAAGGGTAGCGGACGACCGCGGCGGGTCCGTCAGGGCTCGGGCGGTCGCTCCTGCTCCGCCCACCACTCGTCGAGCAAGCCGTAGGCCTCCTCGACGTCGACCGGGCCGCGCTCGAGCCGGATCTCCATGAGGTGGTCGAGCGCCTTCCCGATCATCGGGCCGGGGCCGATCCCGAGGTGCTCCATCACCTGGGATCCGTCGAGGGGCGGCCGCATCGCGTCGAGGTTCTCCTCCTCCGCGAGGCGCGCGATCCGCTCCTCGAGGTCGTCCTGCAGCGCCTCGAGCTTCTTCGCCTTGAACGGGTTCTGCGTGGTGCAGTCGGCGCGGGTGAGCTGGTTCAGCCGGTCCAGGAGCGGGCCGGCGTCGCGCACGTAGCGGCGAACCGCGCTGTCGCTCCACTCGCTGTAGCCGTGGAAGCGAAGGTGCATCTCCACGAGCTTGGCGACGTCCTCGACGACGTGCGCCGGATACCGCAGCGCCTGCAGGCGCTCTCGCGCCATCCGTGCGCCGACGACCTCGTGATGGTGGAAGGACACGCCCTCCGGCGTGATCTCGCGCGTCTTCGGCTTGCCGACGTCGTGCAGGAGCGCGGCGAGTCGCAGCGTGAGATCGTCCGCGTCGCACTTCTCGACGACGGCGTACGTGTGATGGAGCACGTCCTTGTGCCGTTGCACCGGGTCCTGCTCCAGGCGGAGCGCCGGGAGCTCGGGCAGGAACTCGTCGGCCAGTCCGGTCTCGACGATCAGCTCGAGCCCCCTCGAGGGCCTCGGGCCTCGGAGCAGCTTCGAGAGCTCGTCCGAGATCCGCTCCGCGGAGACGATCCGCAGGCGCTCGCGCATGCGGCCGATCGCCTCGACCACGCGCGGCGCCGGCTCGAGCTCCAGCTGCGAAGCAAACCGGGCCGCGCGCAGCATCCGGAGCGGGTCGTCGCCGAACGAGATCTCCGGGTCCAGCGGCGTGTCGAGGCGCTTGGCCGCAAGGTCCTTCACGCCACCGAAGGGATCGACGAACTCCCCCTCGGGGAGCCGGATGGCCATGGCGTTCACGGTGAAGTCGCGGCGCGACAGGTCGGTCTGGAGGTCCTTGCCGAACGTCACAGCCGGCTTGCGGTGCTCCTCCGCGTAGACCTCCTCTCGGAAGGTCGTGATCTCCAGCCGCCGATCCCCCTTGCGGGCGCCGACGGTCCCGTACCGCACGCCGACGAGATAGACGGGGTGGTCGGCCCAGCCTCGAAGGATCCTCGTCGTCTCGCGCGGCAGTGCATCCGTCGCGAAGTCGAGGTCCTGGTCCCACTCGCCGTCGGCCCGTACGCGTTCGAGCAGCAGATCGCGAACGGCTCCACCGACGATGACCAGCTCGTGACCGGCAAGGCGGAAACGCTCGCCGAGCTCCTTGGCGACGGGGGGAACCTCGAGGATCGCGCCACCGTCGCGGCGCGACCGATCGGCCATGTCCCGCAGGATACCCGCACCCCCCCGCGCCACCTGGGATACCGTCGCCGCGTGCGACCGGTCGAACTTCTCGGCTTCGCGTGGACGCTCCCCAACACGTTGCTCGGTCTGGTCCTCGGGGCGCTCACGTTCCGGACGCCGAGGATCCACGGCGGCGCCATCGTGTTCGACCGCGGCTCGCGCGGGGTCACGGCCCTGCTCCAGGGCATGCACCGCACCGCCATGACCGTGGGCTTCGTGATCCTCGGCGCGGTCCCGATCGAGGGGCGTCTCCTCGTCCACGAGCGCCACCACGTCCGTCAGTACATGGCATGGGGGCCGCTCTTCATCCCCGTCTATCTGCTCCTCGGTATCCCCTACGGATATCGGCGACACCCGATGGAGCGCGCCGCCCGGCGCGCCGCCGGAGAGGAGGGGCCGGTGCAGCCCGCCTAGGGGATGCCTGCGGGGACGGTCCGAACCATGGTGCCGCGGAGCGCGAGGATGAAGTCGTGCGGATTGGTCGAGGCCCGCCGGGCCTCTTCCTCCGTCACGAGCCCCTCGGTCACCAGCTTCACCAGCGCCTGATCGAACGTCTGCATGCCGTAGAACTCGCCCTCGGCGATCACGTCGTGGATCTCGATCGTCGCCGCCGGGTCCACGATGCGGTCGTAGACGCGGCCGTTCGCGATCAGCACCTCGACCGCCGGCACACGGCCCTTGCCGTCGGCACGCGGCGCGAGGCGCTGCGACACGATCCCACGGAGCGCGCCGGCGAACGACGTCCGCACCTCCCGTTGCTGCTGGGGTGGGAACAGGTCGAGGAGCCGGTTGATCGTCTCGGTCGCGTCGATCGTGTGCAGCGTCGAGATGACGAGGTGTCCGGTCTCGGCAGCCTGGATGGCGGACAGCGCCGAGTCCGGGTCCCGGATCTCGCCCACGAAGATCACGTCCGGGTCCTGACGGATGACGTGCTTCAACGCCGCCCCGTAGGACTCCGTGTCGAGGCCGATCTCCCGCTGCTGGATGATGGAGCGGTCGTCGTCGTGCACGACCTCGATCGGGTCCTCGATCGTGACGATGTGAGCCCGACGGGTCCGGTTGATGTGGCCGATCATCGAGGCGATCGACGTCGTCTTTCCCGTCCCGGTCGGACCGGTCACCAGGACGAGGCCGCGCGCAGACTCCGCGAGATCCCGGATGACCGGCGGCAGCAGCAGCTCCTCGATCGTGGGCACCTCCGAACGCACTCGGCGGATCGCTAGGCCGACCATGCCACGCTGACGGAACACGTTGATCCGGAAGCGGCCGACGCCCGGCATCGTGTACCCGAAGTCGGCCTCGTTCGAGACCTCGAACTCCTTGCGCTTGTGCTCCGGCAAGATCGCGATCGCCGCTCCGACGGTGTCGTTCGAGGAGAGCGCCGGAAACGGGGCGGGCTCCAGCTCCCCGTCCACGCGGATGAACGGCACGTTGCCGGCCTTGATGTGGAGGTCGCTCCCGCCCATCTCGACCGTGTATCGCAGCAGTTCGGTGACGTCCACGCCTCAGTCCTTCTGATCGGGCTCGAGCCCGTGCTCGAGCTCGGCCTCGATCGCCTCGAGGTCCCTCTTCACTTTTCGGCGCCCGGCGACGAACTTTGAGACCCCGACCGAGAAAAGGAGGACCCCCAGGAGGGCGAGGCCGAACGGCGTGGCGTAGCGCTCCCAGCGCTCGTAGGAGGCCCCGAGGGCGTAGCCCAGCACCGAATGCCCGATCCCCCAGATCAGGGCGCCCGCCACGTCGTACACGAAGAACCGCTTCCACTCCATGTGGGCGACCCCGGCGACGATGAACCCCACGCTGCGGACGACGGGGACGAATCGTCCGAGGAACACGGTCTTGCCCCCGTGCCGCGTGTAGTACCCCTCGGCGGCCAGGAGGCGCTCGGGCGTCACGAATAGCTTCCGGCCGTGGCGCTCCAGGAACCCGCGCCCGTAGCGGCGGCCGATCCAGAAGCCGACGTTGTCCCCGAGGATCGCGCCGGCCACCGCCACCAGGGACACCATCGGGAGCCAGAGCTCGCCGATCCGCGCATAGAATCCGCCGACGATGACGAGGGTCTCCCCCGGCACGATCACGCCCGCACCGACCGAGTTCTCGAGGAACGTGGCAAGCCCCACGATGACGTATCCCCACGGCGCGTCGAGATACGGTTCGAAGAACTCGATGATGCGATCGAGCACTGGCGCCCAGTATAGGAACGGCGCTCCCGCCGGCCCGGACTGATGGAGACGCGTTCGGAGGTCTCCGCCGGCGGCGTCGTCTACCGGACCGGGGACGACGGCATCGAGATCTGCCTGGCGGCGCGGAGGACCCGTCGGGGCGACCTGGCGTGGGGCCTTCCCAAGGGCCTGGTCGAGCCGGACGAGGCGCCCGAGGAGGCCGCGGTCCGGGAGGTCCTGGAGGAGACGGGGCTCGAGGCCCAAATCGAGGACGACCTGGGGACGATCCGGTACTTCTACGTCTGGGAGGGCGTGCGCGTCCGCAAGCAGGTGCGGTTCTTCCTGATGCGCGCCACCGGTGGTGACGTCGCGACCCACGACGAGGAGATGGAGGACGTGCGCTGGTTCGCGATCGGCCGGGCCGTCAAGCGCGCGGCGTACCGCGGCGAGCGCGAGGTCCTCGAGCGCGCCGTCGGGCTCCTGTCGTGACGCCGCTCCAGATCGCACTCGGCCTGGTGGTCGGCTTCGTGGCCGGGGTGTTCTCGGGGCTGTTCGGTGTCGGAGGGGGCGTCGTCACGACCCCGGCGGTCAACGTGCTCCTCGGCGGGACCGCGATCCAGGCCGTCGCGACGCCGCTGCCGGTCATCCTCCCGACGTCGATCGTCGGCGCCTACACGTACGCGAAGGCCGGCGAGGCGAGCTTCCGCGCCGCGGGATGGGCGGCGGGGACGGGGATCGTCGGCGCGATCCTCGGCGCGTACCTCACCGAGCTCGTCGACGCGCATCTCCTCCTCGTGGTCACGGCCGTGCTCATCGCGGGGAGCGCGGTCCAGGTGATCCGGGGCGGCCTGCCCTCGACGCCGTGGCGGCTCGGCGAGACGCCCGGTTGGAAGTATGCCGCGATCGGGTTCGTCGCCGGGGTGGTCTCGGGGCTCCTTGGCGTCGGCGGAGGCATCGTGATGGTGCCGGCGTTCACGCTCCTGGTCGGGATGCCCCTCAAGCGCGCGCTCGGGACGTCGCTCGTCGTCATCGCGGTCCTGGTGGTGCCGGGCACGCTCGTGCACTGGTCGCTGGGGAACATCGACTGGGGGATCTTCCTCGTGCTCACGGCCGGCGTGGTTCCGGGAGCGCGGATCGGCGCCCGGTTCGCGCTCGGCGCGGCTGAGCGAACCCTGCGGGTCCTCGTCGGCGTGTTCCTGCTGGCGATCGCCGTCCTCTACGGGATCGACGAGGCCGTCGCCCTGCTGGGGAACGGCGGGTAGGATGGCCAAGCCGACCATGCGACGGCTCGCCCTCTCCTTCCTCGCGGTCCTGATCGTCCTTGCGCTTCCCCCCGCGCCGAGCCGGGGACAGGAGGCCTCCGGCGTCCGACTGACGCTGCTGTCGCAGACGCCGTGGAACTCGACGAGCCAGCGGGAGCTGCTCGTCCGGTTCCGCGCCGAGAACCTCGGCGACGTTCCGATCGAGGAGCTCTCCATCGGCGCGGTCCTGTACGGCCGGGTGACATCGCGAACCGGCTACGAGGACGCCCTCGTCGCGGACCCCCCCGTCCAGATCAAGGCCCTGACGCTCCCGCGAGAGGGCTCCCTCGACCCCGGCGTCCCGCGGGACTTCGAGATCACGTTCCCCTTGGACTCGGGGTTGGATCCCGACGACTCCGGCGTCTACCCGTTCAAGATCGAGCTGCGCAGCGGGTTCACCCCGCTGGCGGCCATCCGGACCCCCGTCGTGTTCCTGGTCCGGGCGCCCGAGCAACCGCTCAACCTGTCGTGGACGTTCGTGCTGCATCATCCGATCACGTTCGGTCCGGACGGCGTGTTCACTTCCGGCGCGCTCGAGACGTCGCTCGCGCCGGGTGGTCGGCTCGCCGCGCAGCTGAACGCCCTGCTCGAACTGGTGGCCGACTCGCGACTCCCGCCCGTCGACGTCGCGGTCTCGCCGGTCCTGCTCACGCAGCTGGACCGGATGCGGCTCGGCTACGAGGTCGTGACCGTCCTGGGCGTCCGGGAGGTCCCCCCGGGCGAGGGAGGAGCGGAGCTCGCCGAGGACGCGATCGCCGACCTCCGAGCGATCGCGCAGGCCCCGAACGTCCGGATCACCGCCCTCCCGTTCTCCTCGCCCGAGCTTCCCTCCCTCCTCGCGGGGGGTCTGAGCCGCGACGTCGACGTCCAGCTCGACCTCGGACGAGCGGTGGTCCAGGAGCTGCTCGGCGCCACCCCGCTCGCGACGGTGTTGCGGCCCCCCGGCGCGGCGCTCGACGACTCGACGCTGCACCAGCTCTCGGAGACCGTCGTCTCCACGCTGGTCGCCGGCCCGGCGACGGTCCAGCCGTCGCCGCAACCCCTCGGGTTCGCCGGGCCGCCCACCGCGGAGATCGAGCCGGCGTCTGGTCTCGTGGCGATCGTCCCGGACCCCGCCGTGATGACCCTCCTCCAGTCGTCGATCTCGGACGAGGACCCGGTCCGCGCGGCCCAGATCGTCCTGGGCGAGCTGGCGGCGATCTGGCAGGAACAGCCCGGGGAGCGGCGCGGGATCGCACTGGTCGTCTCCGAGGATCTCCTGCTGCCCCCCGCGTTCTACGGCGCGCTCACCCGCGGCGTCGCCGGCGCCCCGTGGCTGACGCCGATGCACGCCGGCGAGTTCGCCATCTCGTTCCCCCCGGCCGAGCCCTCGGTGCTCGCGGCACCGACGCCCAGGCGCTTCGCCTCCACCTACGTCGAGGAGCTCAAGCAGGCCCGCCGACGGGTCTCGACCTACCGCTCGATGCTGGTGCAACCGAGCGACGCGCCCGAGCGCTACGACACGATGCTGCTCCTCGCCGAGTCCCGTCAGTTCCTGTCGAACCCCGACGACGGCCTCGCCTTCATCTCGACCGTCCGAGACTCCATCGGGGCCGTGTTCGACGCGATCTCCGTCGACTCGGCCGACGTCGTCACGCTCACCTCGAGCTCCGGCGGCGGGATCCCGGTCACCGTCCGCAACGGCGCGGAGGAGGCGCTCCGCGTCACCGTTCGGCTGGTCTCGCAGCATCTACTGGGATCGCCGAGCTTCGACCTCGAGCTCGCCGCCGGCGACTCGCAGACGGTGACCTTCCGCGTCGACGCGAGGTCGACCGGTCGGTTCACGGTCGAGCTCTGGGTGGTCGCCCCCGGCGGCAGGGTCCTCGAGCGGCAGACGCTGGGGGTGCGTTCCACGGTGTACAACCGGATCGCGCTCATGATCACGATCGCGGCGGCGCTGGTCCTGCTCGGGCTCTGGGCACGGAGGTTCGTGCTACGTCGGGCGTCGTGATCCCCGAGGGACCGCCCGGCGCCGTCCCGCCCGACGACCCGAACGCACTCGACGCTCCCGACGACACCCCGAGCGCGTTCGTCCGCAACACCGCCGTCATGTCGCTGGGCACCGCGCTCTCGCGGCTGACCGGGTTCCTGCGGCTCGCCGCGATGGCCTACGCGCTCGGGATCACCGAGTCGCGCCTCGCGGACGCGTACAACGTGGCGAACATCACGCCGAACATCCTGTACGAGCTCGCGCTCGGCGGGATCCTGACGTCGGTGGTCGTCCCCGTGGTCGTCGAGTGGCTCCAGGAGCGCGGCCGCGACGATGCCTGGGACGTCGTTCGCCGGTTGCTCACGTTCGCGGTCGTCACCCTCTCGGCGATCACGGTGCTGGGCATCCTCCTGGCGCCGTGGATCGTCGACCTCTACACGTCCGGGATCACCGACGCCTCGGATCGGGAGGCGGTGCGCGAGCTCGCGACGTTCTTCCTCCGGTGGTTCATGCCGCAGATCGTGTTCTACGGCGTGGGTGCGGTGGCGATCGGCCTGCTCAACGCGCACCGGCGGTTCGCGGCTCCGATGTTCGCGCCGATCCTGAACAACCTGATCGTGATCGCGACCTTCATCGCGTTCGCGAACATGGCGCCGCCCACGGGCGGCGAGCTCGCGACGACGGCGCAGCAGCTGGTGCTCGCGATCGGGACGACCGCGGGGGTCGCGGGGATGACGGTTGCGCTCTGGCCCTTCGTCCGCGGCACGGGCTTTCGCTTCCGTTGGCTGACCGGCTGGCGACACGAGGCCGTGACCAGGATCGCCCGGCTCGCGACGTGGGTGTTCGTATACGTCGCCTCGAACCAGGCCATGTACCTCGTCGTCATCGTGTTGGCCGGGCCCGTGGAGGGCGGCTACACGGCGTACGCGGCGGCGTTCATCCTGTTCCAGCTGCCGCACGCGATCTTCGCGGTGTCGATCTTCACGGCGCTGCTCCCCGCGATGTCGGGGCGATGGGCCGACCGGGACCTCGACGGGTTCCGCCGGTTCCTCTCCCAGGGCCTGCGCGCGACGGCGGCGATCGTGATCCCTGCGGCGTTCGGCTATCTGGTCCTTGCGCGTCCGATCGTCCGGCTCCTGATCGAGCACGGCGCCGCGGATACGGTCGCGAGCGGCCGGCTGGTCTCCGACGTGCTGGTGGCGTTCGCCATCGGGCTGTTCCCGTTCTCGGCCTTCCAACTCCTGCTTCGCGCGTACTACTCGATGCAGGACACGAGGACGCCGGCGCTCGTGAACGTCGCCGCTGCGGCCATCCACGTCGCGGCGGCCCTGTTCTTCGTCCTGGTGCTCGACCTCGGCGTCCAGGGCCTCGCCCTCGGACATGCGGTGCACTACATCGTCGGCTCCGTCGCGCTGGCGATGCTCATCCGACGCCGCTTGCACGGCCTCGACGGCGGGCGCGTCCTGTCGAGCATCGGCCGGAGCGCCCTCGCGGGGGCCGCGACCGCCGGCGTGGCCTGGCTCGTCGCGAGGTGGCTCGGCGGCGCGCTCGGGACCGAGACGCTGGGCGCGCAGGCCGCACAGGTGTTCGGCGCCGTCGCGGCGGGGCTCGCGGTGTTCCTGGCGTCCGCGACGGCGCTCAAGATCGAGGAGGTCGCGATGGTCCGGCGACAGCTCGTCGCGAGGTGGCGGAGGTGAGGTTCGACCGAGACGAGTGCGGGCTGGTCGGCAAGGTGATCCTGCTCTGGCTCGTCCTCGTCGTGCTCGTGATCCTCGCCGTGATCGACGCCGGCTCCATCGTCCTCACGCGCGTCCGCACGGCCGACGTCGCACGCGACGCCGCGGCCGCAGGGGCGGAGGCGTTCGCGGACACGGGCGAGCGGCAGGAGGCGCTTCGGGCGGCCCGGGCGACGCTGGCCGACCGCGACGAGGACGCCAGCCTCGAGGATCTCCAGGTCACGCGGCGCGGCAAGGTGACCGTCGTCGTCACGGATCGGGCCGCGACGCTCCTCGTGGGCCGATTCGGACTCCTCGAAGACCTCAGGGCGGTGACGGCCACCGAGGCGACCGCCGCGTGACGCCGGGCGCGCTCCCTCGAACGCGCTCTGCGATCGTCGGTGCCCGGAGGTCCCGGGCATAGACTGACGCGCGTGCAGACGCGACCCCCCGCCACGGTGCTCGCCGGCCGCTACGCACTGGAGGAGGAGCTGGGCCGCAGCGGCACCGGGATGGCCTGGCGGGCCGAGGACCGGCTCCTCGGCCGGACGGTCACGATCAAGCTGGTGCACCCGGGCCTCGGCGACGACCCGGCGTTCGCGGGTCGTCTCGCTGACGAGGCGCGCCGGGTGGCGTCGCTCTCGGCCACCGGCCTCGCCCGCCTGCTCGACTCCGGGGAGGAGCAGGGTCTGCCCTTCCTGGTGCGCGAGCACGTCGAGGGCGTGAGCGCGCGCTCCCGCCTGGAGCGCACCGGCCCGCTCGCGCCCGAGGTCGCGAGCCGGATCGCGATCGCCGCGCTCGAGGCGCTCGCGCTCGCCCACGACGCCGGCGTGCTCCACCTGCATCTCCAGATCGACGACGTCCTGGTGACGCCGGACGGCGACGTCTTCGTGACCGACCTCGCCGTCGGCCCGGCGGTGACCGCGACGCGGTCGCCGGCCGAGGCCGCACAACTCCTCGGCGGCGACGGGCTCGCGCCCGAGCAGTCCGAGACCGGGGTGGTGGACGAGCGCACCGACGTCTTCGCGGTGGGCGCGATCCTGTTCGAGCTCCTCACCGGTGAGCCGCCGGCCAGGCGGCGCTCGCCTCGGCAGGTGCGACCCTCGGTCCCCCGAGCGCTCGACCGCGTGGTCTCCCGCGCGCTCGCGCCGGCGCCCGCCGAGCGGTTCGACGG
>JBOGVL010000051.1:0-11875 GCA_050692535.1 Actinomycetota bacterium
GCTCGACCAGGACGCGTGTGTCGTCGGCGAGCCGACGCAGCTGCGGCTGGGCCTGGCCGAGCGCGGCGGCGCGTGGATCACGGCCGTCGCGCGGGGCCGGGCCGCCCACGGCTCGACGCCGGATCTCGGCGTGAACGCGATCACATCGATGGCCAGGGTGCTCCTCCGGTTGCCCGAGGTCCTCCCCGACCGCATCCATCCCCTCGTCGGCCGGCCGACCGTCAACGCCGCGATCGTGTCCGGCGGCAGCGCGCCCAACGTCGTCCCCGACCGGTGCGAGCTGGACATCGACCGCAGGATCGTGCCGGGCGAGACGTCGCCCCAGGAGGTGCTCGAGCCGTTCCTCCGGCTGGCCGCGGACCTCCGGGCCGAGCACCCCGAGGTCGACGTGGACTTCGAGATCCGGGAATGGACGGACGCGGCGGAGGCGAGCCCGGACTCGACGATCGCTGCCGCGTGCCGGGAGGCCGTCCGTTCCGAGACCGGGTCGGTGCCGCCGGACGCGGGATTCACCGGCATCACCGACGCGCGCTTCTACATCAACCAGGCGAAGATCCCGACCGTCGTCCTCGGCCCGGGGTCGCTCGGGGACGCGCACACCGCGAACGAGTCGGTCGAGGTCGCAGACCTGGTCACGGCCGCACGCGTCTACGCGCGGACGTTCGTCGCCTTCCTCGGAGCCGCGTGATGGAGCGCGTCGACGTCTTCGTGATCGGCGGCGGCGGCACGGGGTCGGAGGTCGCCTTCCGGCTCGGTTCCCGGTCGGGGCTGCGGGTCGCGATCGCCGAGCGCGACAAGCTCGGCGGCGAGTGCAACCACTACGGATGCGTCCCGACCAAGGTGATGCTGCGCAGCGCCAAGATCGCGCACCTCGCCCGGGACGCGGGCCGGTTCGGGGTCCGGATCCCCTCCGTCGAGGTCGACTTCCGCGCCGTCCAGCAGCGCGCCCGGGACGTGGTCGAGGATCAGTCGGCGGAGGGCGCGGCGCCCTTCGAGCGGGCCGGGATCACGGTGCACCTCCAGGAGGCGCGGCTGGTGGGCGAACGACGGGTCGAGCTCGCCGACGGCACCCCGGTCGAGGCCGACCGGATCGTCCTCGCGACGGGGACCGAGGCGAGCGTGCCCCCGATCGCAGGTTTGGCCGACGGGCCGGTCTGGACCAACCGGGAGGCCATCTGGAAGCCGACCCGGCCGCCGGCGTCGCTCGCGGTGATCGGCACAGGCGCGGTCGGGATCGAGTTCTCGCAGATCTACGCGAGGTTCGGCTCGAGCGTCGCCGCGATCGAGGTCCTGCCGCAGATCCTGCCGAACGAGGACGAGGAGGCCGCCGCCGCGCTGGTACCGGCGCTCGAGGCTGAGGGCGTGCGCCTGCTCGCGGGCGCGACGGTCGAGCGCGCGGCGCACGACGGCTCGGGATGGCGGCTCTCCCTCGCCGGAGGCCAGACGATCGAGGCCGAGGAGGTCCTGGTGGCCGCCGGGCGTCGGCCCGTGTTCGACGGCCACGATCTGGCCGCGGCGGGCGTCCGGCTCGACGATTCCGGACGACCGATCCTCACGAACACGCTCCGGACCACCGGCGACGGGGTGTGGGCGGCCGGCGACGCGACCGGCGACCTCCTGTTCACGCACGTCGGGAGCTACGAGGCCGCGATCGTGGTGGACGACATCCTCGGAGCGCCACGGGCGCGCGACTACCGCATCGTGCCGCGCGTGACGTTCTGCGACCCGGAGGTCGCGAGCGTCGGGCTCACCCAGCGGCAGGCGCTCGAGGCCGGGCATCGCGTCCGAACGGCGGTCGTGCCGCTGGAGGACAACGAGCGATCCCACATCGACGGCCGGACCGTCGGCCTGGTGAAGCTCGTCGCCGACGCGGTGACCGGGGAGCTGCTGGGCGGGCATATCGTGGGCGAGGAGGCCGGCGCGATGATCCACGAGGTCGTCGCGGCCATGGCGGCGCGGTCGCCGGCGGCCGCCGTCGGCGACGCGATCCACGCCTATCCCACTCTCTCGGAGTCGGTGAAAGGGGCCTTCGAGCGGCTCGCGGCCGGGCCGGAGGAAGGCTGAGCCCGGCTGCCCGGTTATCCTTGGGGACGATGGAGCGGACCACGGTCATCACGGTCACCGACTCGGCGGCGCGGAAGATCCGCCAGCTCGCCGAGCGGCAGGGCGACGCACCGGTGCTGCGGGTCCGCGTCGTGGCCGGCGGCTGCTCCGGCTTCTCCTACGACCTCTCCTTCGACGCCGAGGCCGAAGGCGACCACGTGATCCCGGCGGCCGAGGGCGTTCACGTCTTGGTCGACCGGACGAGCGCACCGATCGTCGAGGGCTCGACCCTCGAGTTCAACGACGCGCTGCTCGGCGGCGGACTCAAGATGATGAACCCGCACGCCACGCACGAGTGCGCCTGCGGCGACTCCTTCTCGGTCTAGTCGCTCTTCCGGTTCCCCGGGCGCCCCGTCACGCCGCCTCGAGCGTCCCCGTCATCTGCGCGTGGAATCGGCAGTGGAACCCCGTCGTCTCGGAGACGTTCACGGTCACGTCGACCGACTCGCCCGCAGCGATCTCCTCATCGACGCTGTCGTCGTCGAGCGTGAACGTGTGGGTGGCGCTGTCGTTGTTGGTGATCGTGAGCGTGGTCTCGCCCGACACCTGGAGCGTCGACGGGCTGAAGGCGAACCCCTCGATGGTGATGGCGGTGCCGCCACCGCCGTCGGTCGTGCCGCCCCCGGTGGTCCCGCCGCTGTCCTCGTCGTCGTCGCCGCCGCACGCGGCGAGGACAAGCGCGATCGCGAACACACCCGCGACGATCCGCAGCCATCTCGTTTCCCGCATCCTCGCTCCCTCCGCTCGTGAGCCTCGCGCGGCCTCGGCCGAGGCGCCGCCGCGCGGGCACCGGGTTCGGCGCCTCACGTACTACGCGCGACCCGGTCGGGCGGCTTGCCGGCTCCGCCCGGACGGGGCTCTCCCGCGCGGCGCGCCTATACTCCGCTCGCATGGCCTCCACCGCCGACAAGACGCAGTGGCGAGACCTGCATCACGAGGTGGTCCTGACCGGCCTCTGCACGGGATGCACGGCGTGCATCGTAGCCTGCCCGTTCCACGTCCTGGGCTACGAGGACGACGTGCCGGTTCAGCTCCAGGAGGAGGCGCCGGACGCCTGCGCCCACGGCGAGCGTGGATGCGACATCTGCACCCGGGCCTGTCCCCGCTTCCGTGAGTGGGAGGGCGAGATCGACGAGCTGCTCTTCGGCCAGACCCGCAAGCCCGAGGAGGTCATCGGCCAGTACCAGGACATCGTGCTCGCGCGTTCCACGTCGCCGGAGGCCCTGATGCAGGGCCAGGACGGCGGCGTGGTCTCTGCGCTGCTGATCTGGGGACTTCGAACCGGGGAGATCGACGGCGCCCTGACCTCCAGGCTCTCCGACGATCGGTCGTGGGACGCCGAGCCGACGGTCGTAACGGACGAGCGCGGGGTGCTCGACACGGCCGGTTCCCGCTACACCTACTCGGCCAACCCCCTCGCGCTCACCAAGGCGGCCGAGATGGGCCTGTCGAAGGTGGCCCTGGTAGGCATGTCCTGTCAGGCGAGCGTGACGGGCGCACTGGCCGCCCGGCGCGTGAACAAGTGGGCGCGGAAGATCGCCTGGACGTTCGGCCTGCTCTGCTCCAAGAGCTTCACGTACGACGGCCTGATGGTCGAGATCGCGCAGAACCGCCTCGGCCTCGCCCTCGAGGACCTCGTCCGCGTGAACGTCAAGGGCAAGCTGCTCTTCTACACGCAGGACGGCGAGGAGGTCACCTACTCGCTGAAGCAGGCGCACGAGTTCACGCGGCCCGGATGCCTGCACTGCCCCGATTTCGCCGCCGAGCACGCGGACATCTCGTTCGGAGGCCTCGGCCAGAGCGACGGGTGGACGCTCACGATCATCCGAACGGACAAGGGCCGTGACATCTGGGATCGCGCCGCGGGCGACGGCGTGATCGAGTGGCGCCCGGGGTCCGAGGACCCCGCGGCGATCTCCCTCATGACCAAGCTCTCCGCGCGGTCCCGCGACCGGTGGCCGGCCCAGGCCGAGTTCGGCGGGCCAGGGCGCCTCCCCGCCGACGAGGCTCAGGTCTAGTCCCGAATCGCCCGCCGTTCGGCTCAACGCCTCGGCGGGCCTGCCGATATCTGGACGAGACGCGGGGACGCCCCGCGCCCTGTTCACGCACGCTCGGAGGCCGGTCGGTGGATACCGCGGAAGCTCGGGCGGAGGCCGCCCTCCGCCGCGACGCGACGCTCGAGGCGGTCGCCTTCGCGGCCCAGCGTTTCCTCCAGGACGCCGACTGGGAGGCGAGCGTCCCGCGCGTGCTGCTGCGGCTCGGCGAGGCCACCGACGTCTCGCGGGTCTACCTGTTCGAGAACCGCCCGGGCGACCCGCCCCGGACGGCCCTGCGGGCTCAGTGGGTCGAGGACGAGTCGCTGCGCCGGCTGGACGTCGGGGCCGAGCTCGGCTTCGAGGGGCTCGATCGCTGGGTCCGCGTCCTCGGCCGCGGCGACGTCGTACATGGGAGGGTCGACGAGTTCCCGTTGTCCGAGCGCGGGACGCTCATCGAGCACGCGATCCGATCGATCCTGATCGCGCCGGTCCTGGTGGAGGGCGGCTGGTGGGGCTACGTCGGCTTCGACGACTGCCGGCGGGACCGTGTCTGGACCCAGGTCGAGATCGACGCCCTCCGAGCCGCGGCGGGGACCCTCGGCGCGGCGATCGAACGCGAGCGGTCCGATCGGCGCCTCCGCGAGACCGAGGCACGCTACCGCCGGCTCGTCGAGGAGGTGCCCGCGATCAGCTACATCGACGCCGAGGATGCCTCGACTCAGACCTGGACCGCCCGGTACCTCAGCCCGCAGATCGAGTCGGTGCTCGGCTACGCGCCGGAGACGGCCCTGCACGACCCGGCCTTCCTTCCGTCGATCTTGCACCCGGAGGACCGGGAGCGCGCGCTCGCGGCCGAGGCGCACCACCGCCGGACCGGTGAGCCGATGCACTCGGAGTATCGGCTGATCGCCGACGACGGCTCCGCGGTCTGGTTCCGCGACCAGGCGACGGTCCTGGTCGATGCGGAGGGAACCCGGCTCTCCCAGGGTGTGCTCATCGACATCACCGAGAGCAAGCGCGCCGAGCAGCAGCTGACGGAGGCGGAGGCGCGGTATCGCCAGATCGTCGAGCGCACGCCGGCGATCACGTACCAGGAGCACGCGACGAAGGAGTACTCGGCGGACGGCTCGGTGATCTACATGAGCCCGCAGGTGGAGGAGATCCTCGGCTATCCGGCGGAGGGATGGCGCGAGATCCCCGCGTTCTGGATGCAGGTGATGCATCCCGACGACCTCGACGCCGTGCTCGCCGAGGCGGAGCGGACCGCGCTCTCGGGCGAGCCGTATCACCAGGAGTACCGGATGATCGCCGCGGACGGTCGGGTCGTCTGGTTCCGCGACGAGGCGGTGTTGATCCGCGACGAGCGCGGGGACCCCTCCATCTGGCACGGCATGATGGTGGACGTCACCGAACGCAAGGAGGCGGAGGAGCAGGTCCGAGAGGCGGAGGCGCGGTACCGGGACCTCGTCGAGAACATCCCCGCCGTCACCTACCGCGAGTCCCTGCACGCCGACCCCGAGCTCTTCTACGTGAGTCCGCAGGTCGAGGACGTGTTCGGCTATCGGCCGGAGCAGTGGACGTGGACGCCGGGCTTCTGGCTCGACCACATCCACCCCGACGACCGGGAGCGCGTCGCCGCCGTCAACCAGCGGACGAACGAGACGGGCGAGCCGTTCTCGGTCGAGTACCGATTCCGCCGGGCCGACGGGACCTACGCCTGGATCCAGGACCAGGCGACGCTCGTGGGGCCCGAGGAGGGCCAACGCTTCTGGCAGGGCTTCATGCTGGACGTGACCGAGCGACGGGAGACCGAGGCGGCGCTCGCCGAGGCGGAGGCCCGGTACCGAGCGCTGGTGGAGCAGGTTCCGGTCGTGATCTACACGCAGGCGATCGACCCGGACGACCCGAGCGTCACGAACACGATCTACATCAGTCCGCGGACCGAGGAGATGCTCGGGTACACGGTCGAGGAGACGATCGCGACCGGCGCCCTGTGGCGCGACCTCCTGCATCCGGACGATCGCGAACGGGTGCTGTCTGCCGACGCCGCCGGGAACGAGACCGGGGACGACTTCGCCATGGAGTACCGGATGGTCCGCAAGGACGGCCGGATCGTCTGGGTGCACGACGAGGCCACGGTCGTCCGCGACGCCGAGGACCGGCTGCGCTTCTGGCAGGGATTCATGCTCGACATCACCGAGCGCAAGCAGGCCGAGGAGCGACTCGAGCGCGCGCTCGAGGTGGAGCGCGAGGCGACGCAGCGCCTTCGATCGCTGGACGACATGAAGAACACGTTCCTGCAGGCCGTCTCGCACGACCTGCGGACCCCGCTGGCCGCGATCCTCGGGCTCGCGGTCACGCTCGAACGCGCCGACATCGACCTTCCGCCCGACGAGACGCGCGACATGGCGCGCCGGATCGCGGCGAACGCCCGCAAGCTCGACCGCATGGTGATGGATCTGCTGGACCTGGACCGGCTCGCTCGAGGCATCGTCGCTCCCAAGCTGCATCCGACCGACGTCTCGGCGCTCGTGACACGCGTGGTCGAGGACTCCGACCTCCTGGCGCAGGGCCGCGTCGCCGTGGAGGCCGACGAGGTCGTCGTTGCCGTGGACGCCGCCAAGGTCGAGCGGATCGTGGAGAACCTGCTCGCCAACACCGTGCGGCACACGCCGGCGGGTACCCCCGTGTGGGTCCGCGTCACGCGAACGGAGAAGGGGGCCCTCCTCCTCGTCGAGGACCAGGGCCCCGGGGTGCCCGAGGAGATGCGGGAGACGATCTTCGAGCCGTTCCGACAGGGTCCGGACGCGCCCGAGCACTCGCCGGGCGTCGGCGTGGGCCTGGCGCTCGTCCGGCGCTTCGCCGAGCTGCACGGCGGACGGGCGTGGGTGGAGGAGCGGCCTGGTGGCGGGGCGTCGTTCCGGGTCTACCTGCCGGACGCGGCCGGCTAACCGACCGAGGCCCAGCCGGCGACGACCGGATGGTCCTTGTCGCTCGGTCCGACCTGTGCCGCGCCGCCGGGCGAGCCGATCCCGCTCACGTCGTCGTTGAACCACTCGGCGTTGATCGGCGTGAACTGCTTCCACTCGGCGGGGACGTCGTCCTCGTAGAAGATTGCGGTCACGGGGCACACCGGCTCGCAGGCGCCGCAGTCGACGCACTCGTCCGGATGGATATAGAGCATCCGGGGACCCTCGTAGATGCAGTCGACCGGACACTCGTCCACACAGGCCCGGTCCTTCACGTCGATGCACGGCTCGCAGATCGTGTAGGTCATCGGTTTTCCCCTTTTGGACGGTGCCGACCTTGCAAATCCGGAGTGTACACGCAGTCGGTGCCCACGCGCGTCACCCCGGGGCGAGCGCGGAGAGCGTCCGCTCGATCGACGCGGCCGGCTCGCCGACCGGGACCGGGTAGACGACGGGGAGGTCCGCGCCCGCGGCCCGATAGGCTGCGATGCGTTCGGGCGCCGTCCCGCCGACGGCGCAGACCGCCCGGACGAGCGACTCGGGCACGTCGTCGGGCCGGCCGGCACGGTGGGCCCCGGCCGCGACGCGCGCCTCCTCCCCGAGCCCGGACTCGTCGAACTGCCGGGCGTAGGCCGGGTAGGAGGCGTATTGCGCCGCGGCGGCCTTGAGGTCCGGCATCGCGGCCGACTCGTCCTCGCCCACCCACGACCGCACGTAGACGGAGCACGCGATCTCGGCCGGATCGCGTCCGCGGGAGGCGGCTCCCTCCGCGATCCGTTCCCGCGCGAACACCACCCGCTCGGGCGGACACCAGTTCAGCAGCACCCCGTCGGCGACCTCCCCGGCCAGGCGCATCGCCTTGGGCCCCAGCGCCGAGATCCAGACCGGGACGGGGAGCCCGGGGTCGAGCGAGAGACGAAGTCGCTCGCCCTTGCGCTCGAACGGCTCACCCCCCAGCAGCGCCCGCACGCCCAGGACGGTCTCGCGCAGCCGGTCGAGGGCGCCCGGGCCGGCGGCGCCGGTCCCGAGGCCCAGCACGAGCCGCCCCCCGGAGCGTTCCTGGACGGTCGCGGCCGCCATCGCGGTGAGCAGCAGGGTCCGGGACCCCATCGGCACGATCCCGGAGCCGAGGAGGACGTCGCGCGTGTCGCCGGCCAGGGCCCCCAGCGTGACGATCGCGTCGCGGCCCGTGATCTCGGGGAGGAACACCGCGGCGTAGCCCGTCGTCTCGGCCGCGCGGACGATCGCGCTGAAGTCGTTCCACGGGAGCGCGTCGCGGAGCGCGAAGGCGATTCCGTCCGGTTGTCGGACCTCCCGCACGGCCGCCATCCTCGCACGTGATGGAACCGATCCGCTTCACCACCGAGGACGGCGTGTCGCTGGAGGGCGAGCTGCGCCGGCCCGAGGCGGAGGCGCGCGCGACCGCCGTCATCTGCCACGCCCACCCGCGCCACGGCGGGAGCAAGGACCATCCGATCCTGTGGGCCCTCCGGAACGAGCTCGCGCACCGAGGCTTCGCCGTGCTGGCGTTCAACTTCCGCGGCACGATGCGCAGCGACGGCACCTACGGCGGCGGTCGAACAGAGGTGAAGGACGTCGCGGCCGCGATCGGCCGCGCCCGCCAGGAGTCCGACGGGCCCACGCTGGTCTGCGGGTGGTCGTTCGGCGCCAACGTCGCCCTGCGCGAGGCGCTGGACGACGAACGCGTCGCCGGCCTCGCCCTCATCGGCTTCCCGCTCGAGCACCGGGTCGACATCCCCCCGACGCCCTCCGTCTCCGAGCTCCGGCTCTTCCGCCGGCCGGTCCTCCTGCTCTCGGGCGAGCACGACGAGTACTCGCCGGTTCCGGCGTTGGCGGGACTGAGGGAGCGGTTGTCGGACGCGGAGCTCTCGATCGTGCCGGGCACCGACCACTATCTGTGGCGGCACGAACGCGAGGCGGCGGCGATCGTCGGCGAGTTCGCCGAGCGCGTCCTCCGTTAGACGCGGCGGAGCCGCCAGCTTCCGTAGAGGGCGACGCCCAGCACCGCGGCGCCGACGATCACTCCCAGGAGCGAACCCGAGACGAAGATGAGGAACGCGAGCGCGACGACGGTGGCGACGACCCCCACGAGCGAACGCGGGGCGTGGACGTCCCAGGTCTCGCCGACGACCGCCCTGGCGCGCAGGAAACCGAAGAGGGCGAGCCCGATCAGGATCGCCGCGATGGCCCATCCCACGAAGCGAGCGTACTCGCCTCCGAGCCGGCCGGGAACCTACTCCTCGCGCGATCGCTGCTGCCGGCGCCGGCCTCCCAGCGCGCGGTTCCAGACGATCGGCAGGAGGATGAACGTGAAGCCGAGCAGCCTCGGCACCAGGAAGATCCCGATGAGCAACCAGACGGCGGAGGCGGCGACCCAGACCACTGGGCTGCGCCACCAGGGCCCTCGCCGCTCGGCCGACGCACCCCGACGGAACGACAGGACGAGCGCGATCGCGACCACGAGGAGCGCCGCCGGGACGAGGATCAGCGCGAGCGTGCCCATGGTCTCAGACTAGACCCAGACGCACGGACCGAACAGGCACGGCCGAGTCGCCGACGACGGCCCGCGCGTCTACAGCGGCACGTGCGACAGGACCATGATCCGCGGCTCGGTCATCTCCTCCATCGCGAAGCGGAGGCCCTCGCGGCCGAAGCCGGAGTCCTTCGACCCGCCGTAGGGCATCTGATCGGCCCGGAACGCCGAGACGTCGTTCACGATGACGCCGCCGACGTCGATCGAGCGGTGCGCCTCGAAGGCCCGATTGATGTCGTTGGTGAAGACGCCGGCCTGCAGGCCGAAGCGCGACTGGTTCACGACCCCGATCGCCTCGTCGAACGTCTGGTACGGGCTGATCGTCACGACCGGGCCGAAGACCTCCTCCCGGCAGACCTTCATCTCGGGTCGCACGTCCGCGATCAGCGTGGGCTGGTACATCGGTCCCTCGCCCTCGCCGCCGGTCAGCACGGTGGCCCCCTGCGAGACGGCCTCTTTCACCCAGGAGTCGATGCGGTCGACCTCCGAGCGCTGGATCACGGGGCCGACGTCGACCGTGGGGTCCATCGGGTCCCCGACCTTGAGGCTCTCGACCTGCTTCACCAGTCGGTTCGCGAAGTCCTCGTAGACCTCGGACTGCACCAGCACGCGCTGCACGCTGATGCAGCTCTGGCCCGCCTGGTAGTACCCGCCGAACGCGATCCGCTGCGACGCGAGGTCCAGGTCCGCGTCCGAGTGCACGATCACGCCGGCGTTGCCGCCGAGCTCGAGCGTCACGCGCTTCTTCGGGTCGAGCCCCTTCAGGTACCACCCGATCTCCGACGAGCCGGTGAAGCTGATCTTGCGGAACCGCTCGTCCCGGGCCATGCCGTCCGCCACCGAGCTGGAGACCGGGAGCACCTGGTACATGCCCTTGGGCAGGTCGGTCTCCGCGAAGAACTCGGCGAGCCGAAGCGAGCCGATCGGCGTCGCGGACGCGGGCTTGACGACGATCGGCGCGCCCACCGCCAGCGCCGGGGCGACCTTGTGCGCCACGAGGTTCAGCGGGAAGTTGAACGGCGTGATGCCCAGGACGGGCCCGAAGGGGAAGCGGCGGAGCACGCCCACGCGCGAGCCGAGCGCGGCCTCGGTGTCCAGGCGCATCAGCTCGTCGCTGCCGTGACGGAGCACCTCCGAGGCCCAGCGGAATGTGGACACCGCCCGGGTCGCCTCGACCGTGGCCCACTTGAGCGGCTTGCCACCCTCCTGCGCGATCAGTCGCGCGTTCTCGTCGATCGTCTCGCCGAGCCGGCGCGAGATGTGGTCGAGCGCCTCGGACCGCGCGTGCACCGGCAGCCGCTTGGACTCCTCGAACGTCGCGGCGGCGGTGGCCACGGCCTCCTCGACGTCGGCCGCCGACGGCACGCCGATCTCGGCCACGACGCCGGCGTCGTACGGGCTGTGGACCTCGAACGTGCCCTCACCCGTGCGCCACTCGCCGTTCACAAGGTAGGGACGTACGGCCATCCGTCGTCACTTCCTTCCGTTGGGGACCGGGCGATGGCCTCAGTCGAGCGAGGCCATCACGTGCTTGATGTTCGTGTACTCCTCGATCGAGTAGATCGACATGTCCTTGCCGTACCCGCTCTGCTTGTAGCCGCCGTGCGGCATCTCGGGCGTGAGCGGGATGTGCGTGTTGATCCAGACGGTGCCGAACTGCAGGGCGCGCGACATCCGGAGGGCGCGGCCGACGTCTCGGGTCCACACCGACGCCGCGAGGCCGTAGTCGACCCCGTTGGCCCAGGCCAGCGCCTGGTCCTCGTCGGAGAACCGCTGCATCGTGACCACGGGGCCGAACACCTCGTTCTGCACGATCTCCGCGTCCTGCCCGACGTCGGTGACGATCGTCGGCGCGTACCACGAGCCGGGCTGGTCGATGACCTCGCCGCCGATGTTGATCGTCGCCCCGGACTCCCGCGCGCGGTCCACGAAGCCGCGGATCCGCTCGAGCTGCGCGGGCGAGACCACCGACCCCATCGCGGCCTCGTCGTCGAAGATGTCGCCGACCTTCATCTCGGACACCTTGCCGACCACCTCGGACACCAGGTTGTCGTAGACGGCGGGCCCGGCGAGCACGCGCGTGGCGGCCGTGCAGTCCTGACCAGAGTTGAAGAAGCCGGCGACCTGGATCCACTCGGCGGCCGTCGAGACGTCGGCGTCGTCGAACACGATCACCGGGGCCTTGCCGCCGATCTCTTGGGCACGGATGCGGC
>JBOGVL010000052.1:0-11841 GCA_050692535.1 Actinomycetota bacterium
GGATACGCTCCGCTCTGGGACGCGGGCAAGCTCGAAGCGATGAAGGGCCGCGTGCTCGCCGAGAGCATTCGGATCGAGGGATACGCTCCGCTCTGGGACGCGGGCAAGCTCGAAGCGATGAAGGGCCGCGTGCTCGCCGAGAGCATTCGGATCGAGGATCCCGCTGTGCTCTGGGACCCGGGCAAGCTCGAGGCCATGGAAGGCCGTGTTCTGGCCAGGTAGCTCAGGTTCGAACCGGCAGGTCGCGTTCAGGTTCACCCGTGGCCGGGAGGACCTGAGCGCGCCGGCCGTCTGGGATTCTGCAACAGGGCTCGGACCGCGTCCTTAGAATCCTGTCGTCAACCGACGCTGGGAAGGTGCGTTGGCCGAAGACGTCATCGGGCGCGAAGCCGAACTCGCGATCCTCGATCGCTACCTGGACTCGATCCCGACCGGCCCGAGTGCCCTGCTCCTGTTCGGTGAACCCGGCATCGGGAAGACCACCGTATGGAGGGAAGGCCTGGCGTGTGCCCTGCAACGGGGCTACCGCACGCTCTCATGCGGCCCGGTCGAGGCGGAGACGCGTCTTTCCTACGCCGCCCTCGGTGACCTCCTCGAGCCGGTCCTCGAGGAGGCGCTTCCTACCCTGCCGGAGCCGCAGCGCCAGGCCCTCGAGGTGGCCCTCCTGAGGACCCCGAGTTCGGGCGCCCGGGCCAACCAGCGGGCCGTCTCCCTGGCAGTCCTGGGATGCCTTCGGTCGGTGGCCTCCACCACCCCCGTGGTCGCGGCCATCGACGACATCCAGTGGATAGACCTTCCTTCTGTCCGGGTGCTCCAGTTCGTCGTGCGCCGCCTCAAGGGCGACCCGATCGGCCTGATGTCCGCCGCCCGAGGCACCGATCCCGACGAAGATCCCCTGGGCGTCGCCCCATCCTTCTCGGGGGATCGCGTGCGTCGGATCCACATCGGGCCGCTGTCCGCCGAGGCGATCGAACGCGTGATCCGCGACAAGGTGGCCGATGGCTTCCCCCGAACCATGCTCCTTCGTCTCCACGAGACCTCGGGAGGCAATCCCTTCTTCGCCCAGGAGATCGGCCGCGCGCTCCTGCGTCGTGGAGGTGAGATGGCGGCCGGCGAAGGGCCCCCGATCCCCGAGCGGCTTCAGGAGCTCGTCGAAGACCGCCTCGGAGGGCTTCCCGCCCAGACCCTCGAAGCCCTCGAGGTCGTCTCGGCCCTGTCGACAGCGACCCTGGATGGGATCGCTGCCGCGACCGATCCTTCCGAGGTCGACCGTCGCCTGGAGCCGGCGCTCGAGAACGGCGTCGTCGAGGTCGTCGGCGACCGGCTCCGGTTCACCCACCCCCTCCTCGCGTCTGCCGTCTATCAGGAGATCCCGCCGGCCCGGCGTCGCGAGCTCCACGCGCGGCTCGCGACGATCGTCCGCGATCCGGAGGAACGAGCCCGCCACCTCGCCCTGTCCGTCGAGGGCCCGGACGTCGCCGTCGCCGTCGCCCTCGAGGAGGCCGCCCTGCTGGCCTCCTCCCGGGGAGCCCCTCAATCCGCGGCCGAGCTCTGGGAGATGGCCCGCCGCACCACGCCGGGTGACCGAGGCGAGGACCTGGTGCGTCGGACCCACCAGGCGGGCGTGGCTCACTACGAGTGCGGGGACACCTCGCTGGCGCGGAGCGTCCTGGAGCAGGCGGTGGACCTCTCCATGGCCGGGCCGGCTCGGGCCCGTGTGCTGCTGGACCTGGGGATGGGCCTCGCCGAGACCGAAGGGTGGCGGGGAGCCTGGGCCGTGTTCGAGGCTGCTCGGGGCGAGGCGGGGGACGATCTCGCGTTGAGGGCACGGATCGAGCAGAACCTCGGGTACGCCTGGCTGTTCAGGGGCGACCTCGCGGCGTCGGAACGGCACGCTCGCGCAGCGCTGCAGCTGGCCGAGGCGCTGCAAGAACCACGGGTGATGGCCGAAGCGTTCGTGGCGTATCCATTCGTCGAGTTCGTCCTCGGACGCGGGGTCGATCAGGAGCTGCTCGATCGCGGGAGCGCCCTGGAGGGGCACATGGAGGGCGAATTCAAATCCCATGTCCTGCGTGCAAGCTTCACCGTGGCTCAGCTCCTCAAGTTCACCGATCGCCTGGACGAGGCCCGCCGGACGTTCACCGAGCTCCTGGATGATGCCGCGGCGCACGGCGCCGCGAGCCCGGCCCCGCAGATCCGGTACCACCTCGCCGAGCTGGAGTGCTGGGCGGGCAACTGGGATGTAGCCACGGAGCACGCCCGGGAGAGCAGGGCGGCCGCCCAGCGATTCGGCATGGGGGCCTGGATGTCGGCGGAGGGCCACTTCGCGGTGGGCCTGGTGGAAGCCCATCTGGGGCGGGCCGACCCGGCGAGGCTGGCGGCGCTCGAGGGGCTTCGGGTCGCCGAGGAGGCCGGCGAGATCCTCCTCCTGATCCCGAACCTGTCGGTCCTGGGGTTCCTCGAGCTTTCCCTCGGCCGACCCGCCGAGGCCGATGTGTATCTGTCCAGGGCCCTCGAGCTCGAGCGAGCGATGGGCGTTCGGGAACCCGCCTACTTCCGCGTCCTCCCCGATGAGGTCGAGGCGCTGGTGGCGCTCGGGCGGCTCGACCAGGCCGAGGCGCTCCTCGCACCCTTCGAGGACGCCGGCAAGAACCTCGGTCGGGCCTGGACCATCGCCACGGGGGCCAGGTGCCGGGCGCTCGTGTTGGCGGCGCGGGGTGATCTCGCTGGAGCGTCGGCCGCGGCCGATGAGGCGGTGCGGGTTCACGATCACCTGCCCCTTCCGTTCGAGCTGGGGCGGACCCTCCTGGTGCGCGGAGCGGTGGAGCGCCGTGCGAAGAGGAAGCGGGAGGCTCGGGACACGCTGACGAAGGCCTTGGAGGTCTTCGACGGGCTGGGTGCCGCCTTGTGGGCGGACAAGGCACATGCGGAGCTGGCGCGGATCGGCGGACGGGCTCCCTCGTCGCTCGAGCTGACCCCGACCGAGAACAGGGTGGCGGCGCTGGTGGCCGGGGGCAGCACCAACCGGGAGGCGGCCGATGCGCTGTTCGTCAGCATCCACACGGTGGAGGCCAACCTCAAGCGGATCTACCGCAAGCTGGGCGTTCGCTCGCGCACGGAACTGGCCTCG
The DNA here is from genome assembly GCA_050692535.1 of Actinomycetota bacterium. Lineage (GTDB taxonomy): Bacteria > Actinomycetota > UBA4738 > UBA4738 > HRBIN12 > CALGFI01. The sequence continues at coordinate 3,131 of JBOGVL010000052.1, forward strand.
AAGTTCCGATCCGACACGTCAGGATCCTGATTGGAGGGTAAGAGCAGCCGGATGACGGGCTCCGGTCCGCCCGGGTCGCACGTTGACCCGGATACGAGGGTGGGCCTCCTGCCGTCAGGCAGGGAGACCTTATGTCGTGAACGATATCGCGAGGAGAGCTGCCTGACGCTGCCATGCCCACTGGCGTCGAGTGTGTCGTTCATCGCTCGGGTGAATGCTCGCGGGATCACTCGATGGACCGCCACTACGACTGTTCGTCCTACTTCCCGGGCGGCCAAGGCCGGACCCCTCCACTCTGGGTGGCAGTTCGGAGTTCTCGGCCCTCCGACACACAACCGTCCGAACGCGACGGCAACACCAGGTAGAGCCGCTGCCGGTCCCGGCGTACTGTTTCTCCGTGCTCACCTGCCCCAGCTGCGGCCGGCAGAGCCCGGACGGCTGCCGCTTCTGCGGCGCGTGCGGATCTTCGCTGCAGGCCGACGAACCTCGAGCACGCGCGGAAGAGCGCAAGGTCGTCACGGTGCTCTTCGCCGACCTCATTGGCTTCACCGCCCGGGCCGAGTCGCTGGATCCCGAGACGTGCACGCCCTACTCACGCCGGACCACGCGCGCCTGCGCGCCGAGCTCGAACGCTTCGGCGGGACGATGGAGAAGTTCATCGGCGACGCGGTGATGGCGGTCTTCGGCGCTCCGGTGGCGCACGAGGACGACCCTGAGCGCGCCAACGATCTTCCACCCGGGCGCGGTCAGATCCCTTTCGGCGCGCCGTAGACGTGGAAGCCGACCGCCCGGGCGGCGATAGCAAGCTCTTGATCGTGGGTGGACAGCGAGAGGTCGTCGGATCCGTCCCGCACAAGCAAGGCGCTCGCCAGATGGATGGCGTCGAGGGACCCGAGCAGCGTAGGGAACGGCTCGGCCGCTCGCTCCAGGATCCGTGGACCCACGGGAACCAGGGTGAACGTGTCGATCGCTTCTAGCACTGCCGCCCGGCGCTCCGCCACATCCTCGTCCTCGAGGCGGAGGCGGATCCGGGCGCGGTCGATCGTCCGCAGGCACTCCAGGCGGATGAGCTCGCTCGCCACGGGAACGGTGATCCTCGACCAGATACGCAGGCGGCCCCGCTCCCCGAGCACGACGCGGAGGAGGACCGATGAGTCCACGTAGACGTTCAACGCCGCTGCCGTTCCTCCAACAGCAGTTCGATCGAGCTCACGTCCCACCTTGCAGGCGGATAGCGCTTGCCTCGGACAGCGGAGAATGGGCGCCTCGGCGGCAGGACGAGGAGGGGAACGCCGGTTCCGCTGACCGGGACGATCCGGGCGATAGGTCGGTCGCGGTCGGTGACCTCGACCTCAGCACCGCGCTCGACCTCTCGCAGGTGCCGAGAAAGCTGATCCTTCAGCTCGGCGATCTTCACCCTCTTCATGGCCACATCTAGCCATATCGGTAAGCTCGCGTCAACCCTCCCGCGGGAGCCGCGGGCGGTTCATCGATGACGAGGGCCAGAGGGACCTCCCCACAAACGATGAGCGGCGTAGATAGGGTTCGGTTCGCTCCTCCGACACCCGGTCTTCGTCGGACCGGGCGCCGGCTCCGCCTCTCAACCGCCCGAACCACCGTCAGCGCCCGATCGGGCCGATCCAGATGCCGGACGTGAGGAGCAGGGCCGGCAGGATGAACAACACGGCCACGAACAGCCACAGCCGGCGCGACGACGCGACGATCCAGTCGTCGAGCGCCGTCACCCCTCGGCAGAGGGGGCCGTAGAGGAACGCCAGGTAGATGAGCGACACGATGCTCACGGCGATCGCCTCGGCGAGCACGATGTGGACGGCGACCGCGTTCCCGAGGATCATCGCCGCGACGAGGGTGTCGGCGAGCGTCGTGATGTTCGCTCCCATGATGTACGGGATCGACTCCTCGCGCTTGATGTAGCCGCGACTCGCCAGCGGGACCAGCACCGTGAGCGCGACGGAGACCGACAGCGTCAGGGTCGCCACGAGGCAACCGAGCGCGAACATCGGCCACGGTCGCTTCAGCCACGCGCTGCGGGCGCCCCCGGCCCGCTCGCCGTCGAGCTGCGGGAGCACGCGGTCGAGGAACCGGAACGACACGAGGATGATGCAGAGCCCGAGCGGCAGCAGCGTCCATCCCGGCAGCCGTGTCAGCGCGTCGAGTGCGGGTCCCCAGATCACGTCGACGATCGAGAGGACGTCCTCGGACGCGCTGAGCCGGATCGAGTCGAGGATCCCCGACTTGAGGATGCCGTAGCCCAACATCATCCCCGGGACGTAGACCGCCGCGGTGAGCGTCAGCGCCAGGATGCCCATCCCGATCGACTCGCCGCGGTTGCGGCCGCGGTTGCGGATCGCGTAGAGGAACCCGACGAGCAGCACGACGAACGCGGCCCCCAGGCGCGACCCGGAGAGCATCGTGAACGTCTGCAGCTCGGTCGAGACGCCTCCGACGTACAGGCTCAGCGCGACCGCGGCCACGGGCGAGCCCGACAGCACGATGTACGCACCGAGCCATCCCGCGCCGAGCGTCGAGAAGGCGTTGCTGAACAAGGGGCTGTCGCTGAGCGTCGGCGCGAGGACCTTGGCGCCCTCCTTCATGAGCTGGATCGCGAGGACGAACAGGAACAACGCGATCACGAAGGAGGCGATCTTGAACGGGACCCCGAACCGGTTCGTCCGCTCGTCCCGGGACCGCTCGGCCGTCGTTGCGGCGCCGGCGTCCTCGACCGACGTCGGCGCCGTCGATCCGGGCACACTGCGCCGTTCGTTGCTCACGATCGTGGGCGCCGGGGCGCGTGTCGTGCGTCGACGGGTCTCTCGGTCAATGGAGTGGGTTCGCGTCTCTGGGTGACTGGGGGAAGGGTGGAGGCAACGGTATCCGTCGGGCGTCGCGCAGACAACCACCCCGGCACCCCGAGGCGTTGGCGAGGGCCCGAGCGTCGAGGGGATCAGCCGGCGTCGTCGGCGATCCTCACGACCATCACCGAGCAGGGCGCGTGATGGGCGACGTGTTCGCTCACGCTCCCGAGCAGCACGCGCCGAACTCCGTGGACGCCGCGGTGCCCGACGACCACGAGGTCGGTGCCCTCACGCTCCGCCGCGGCGACGAGCGTGTGCTCGGGTCGCCCCATCGCCATCTCCCGGACCGGGACCACGCCCAGCGCGGACGCGGCCGAGACGGACGGCTCCAGCTCCGGAGGACTCGCCTCATCGGAACCGAGGGTCCACTCGGTGTTGTGCCCGCGGAAGACCGGAACGACGTGCAGCAGCCGGAGCTCCGCCCCGGCCGCCGCCGCGAGCGCGGCAGCGGCCGTCGCCGTGGCCACGGATGCCTCGGACCCGTCGACGGCACAACCGATCCGATGCGGGAAGTCCGGCCCCGCGAGGCGAGCGATGAGGACCGAGCAGCGGGCCTCCCGAAGGACGTGGTTCGCGACGCGGCCGACCCGGATCGTGCCGCCGAGGAGGCCGGTGTCGGGGCCGACGCACAGGAGATCGACGCCGTCGAGCTCGGCGTGCTCGACGAGCGCCACCCCCGGGTCGCCGCTGAGGATGCGGGCGTCGGGCTTGACGTCGAAGGACAGGGCGACGGCGGTCGCGGCCTCGAGGACACGTGCAGCCTCCCGCTCCACGTCGACGTCGTGCGGATGACCGGTGTCGATGACGTACGCGAGGATCAGGTCCGCCCCGGCGGCGGCGGCGACCCGAGCGGCCTGACGCACCGACTCCGTCGCGCGTTCGGAGCCGTCCGTGCCCGCGAGCACCCGTGTGGGCAAACGATCGGGTTGACTTGTGGTGCCGGCCATCGCTCGGGATGGTAGCCGGGCGCGCAGCCCGAGTCACCGTGCAGCGGCCGAGGCGGCTACGGCTCGGGCCACTCGACCCCCTCCCAGGGGTCGTAGTCGACCTCGAGCGCCTCCTGGGGCGGCCGCTCCTCCTCGGGGACGTTTCGCAGGTTCAGCCGGATGCGGGTCCAGGTCGTGCTCCGACCCCGCATCGAGTCGACGAGCACGTCCGCGGGACCCAGGTGGCTCCAGACACCCGGGTGCCGCGCCTTCCATCGCTCCAGGCCCTCCATCGCCTCGGCCTCCTTGGCGGCCCGCGCGATCTCGATCAGCGGGACGGTCGTGCGCCGGCGACCGGTCGGCCCCGATCGTTTGCCGGGCGCCGGCGGTGGGACGATGCCCTCCCGCCCGGTCGGGCCGGTGGCCCGCCGGCGTTTGGAGGGCCGGACTCGCGCGGGCTCCCCGGCCTGCTTGGCGAAGTGCGGGGGCCAGGGAGCATCGGCGAACCCGGCCGACTCGTGCTGCTCGGCGAGCGCGAGCAGTGGCTCGAGCGACCCGGCGGCCTGGTCCATCTCGCGCCACGGGTCGCCCGCCCGGTCGAATCGCTCCGGGACGCTCTCGAGGGTGAACGCGGCGGGATCGCACCCGGGGACCTCGTCCCACGTGAGCGGCGTGGAGACCCGCGCGTCGGGGGTGGGGCGGACGGAGTACGCGGACGCGACGGTGCGGTCCTTCGCGTTCTGGTTGTAGTCGATGAAGACGCCGTGCCGCTCCTCCTTCCACCACTTGCTCGTTGCGAGGTCCGGCGCGAGGCGCTCGACCTCGCGCGCGAGCGCCACGGCCGCCCGGCGGACCTCCGGGAACGTCCACCGCGGCTCGATGCGGCAGTACACGTGGAAGCCCCGCGAGCCCGACGTCTTCGGCCAGCCGACGAGGCCGAACTCCTCGAGCGCCTCCCTCGTCACGAGGGCGACGTCGCGGATCTGCTCCCAGGCAACTCCCGGCATGGGGTCGAGATCGACGCGCAGCTCGTCGGGATGGTCCAGATCTTCGGCGCGCACCGGATGCGGGTTGAGGTCGATGCAGCCGAGGTTGATCACCCAGGCGAGATGGGCCGCATCGCGGACCACGATCTCCTCGGCGGTCCGCCCGGAGGGGAAGCGCAGCTCGACGGTCTCCGTCCACTCGGGGCGCGACTTCGGGGCGCGCTTCTGGAAGAAGAACTCGCCCTCGGCCCCGTCGACGAACCGCTTGAGGGCCATCGGCCGCCCGCCCACCCCCCGGAGCGCGCCATCGGCCACGGAGAGGTAGAAGCGGACCAGGTCGAGCTTGGTGTGGCCGGCGGTTGGGAAGAACACCTTGTCCGGATTCGAGACGGCGACCTGGTGGCCGTCGACCTCGAGGATCTCCTTCCGGGCGGCCATGCCGACACGATACGGTGGGATCCGCCCCCGAGTGGGGGCGTCAGCGCACGCCGACCTCGTCGAGGTGCGCCAGGAGGTCAGCCGGGTCGTCGTAGACGCGGTACGCCCCGGCGGTCTCCAGCTCGTTCCGTCCGTACCCGCCCGAGAGCAGGCCGACGCCGAGGGCCCTCGCCCGGCGAGCGGCGAGCAGGTCCCACACGCTGTCGCCCACCACGACGCAGCGCTCGATGTCGATGCCGAGCTCGGCGGCGGCCGCGAGGAACAGGTCGGGGTCGGGCTTGGCGCGCTCGACGAGGTCCCGCGTGATGACCGGGACCCCTTCGGGAACACCGAGCCGGTCCAGCGTGAGCGCGGCCGACTCGCGGTAGCCGCTCGTTGCGATCGCCCAAGGCGTCCCGAGGCCGGTGAGCGTCCGGAGCAGCTCGACGGCCCCCGGCAACGGACGGACCTGGACGGCGTGCCGTGCGTATGCCTCGGCGTGGAGCTGGCGGAGGACCGCTGCGTCCTCCTTGGTCACCTCGCGCCCGGTCTCGCGCAGGAGCGCATTCGCGAACAGGCCCCCGCTCATCCCGACCTTGCGGTGGATCCGCCAGACGGAGAGCTCGATGCCGGCATCCTCCAGCGCGTCGCGCCAGGCGAGGACGTGCTGGTAGACGCTGTCGATCAGGGTGCCGTCGAGGTCGAACACGAGGGCCTGCCGGCGATCCACGACCAGAAATCCTAGGGGAGCCGCGTGAACGGCGCGGGTCGGCCGCCGCGATGACGTCGGCCATCGGCCCGCGGTACGCTTGGCCCGGCATGTGACGGCCCCGAACCCATAGCGGTGAAGTTCTTTCGATCCGCATCGACCAGGGAGCCGTCCGTCGTGTCCACCCCGCACCGAACCCCCATCCACGCCCGTCCGCCGGGAGGCGGGCGATGAGCGTGCTCGAGATCCGCGACCTCGCCGTCGAGGTGGCCGGGCGCCCGATCCTCTCGGGGCTCACGATGTCCCTCCGCCGCGGGGACAAGGTCGGCGTGGTGGGTCGCAACGGCGCGGGCAAGACGAGCCTCCTCGAGGTCCTCGCGGGCGAGGACTCGCCGCTCGAGGGGCGCGCCACCACGCGCGGGCGGGTCGGCTACCTGCGCCAGGACCCCCGCCAGCACCGGGCGGGGGAGGAGCACAGCGGGTTGGCCCACGTCCTGGAGGCCCGCGGGCTGCAGGAGATGGCGGAGCGCCTGGAGAAGTACCGGCTGGCGATGGACGAACGCCCGACCGACGCCAACGTCCGGCGGTACTCGCGCCTCGAGGAGCGGTATCGCGCCGCCGGCGGGTACTCGGGGGAGGCCGAGGCCCGGCGGATCGCCGTCGGCCTGGGGCTGCCGCAGGACCGGCTGGACCTGCCGGTCCCGGCCCTGTCCGGAGGGGAGCGGCGGCGCCTCGAGCTGACGCGCATCCTGTTCGCCGGGTCCGACGTCCTCCTGCTCGACGAGCCCACCAACCATCTGGACGCGGACGCCAAACATTGGCTGATGCGGTTCCTCGCCGGCTACAAGGGCGCCCTGATCGTCGTCAGCCACGACCTGACGCTGCTGGACGCCGCGATCACCCGGATCCTGCATCTGGATCGCCGCGGCGTCGTCCAGTATCGGGGGACCTACGCCGAGTACCGAGCGGCGCGGGCGCAGGACGAGACCCGTCTCGCGCGCCTGGCGGATCGGCAACAGGGCGAGTTCAAGCGGCTGAAGACGCTCGCGGACTCGATGCGCGGGCAGACGGCGAAGCGGGCGCGCAAGGCGAAGACGCTCGACACCCGCGTGGGAAAGCTGCGCGCGGCCGCCGTGGAAGCTCCCGACCGGGAACGCACCACCCGGTACCGGTTCCCCGACCCGCCGCACAGCGGCAAGGTGGTCCTCGCCGCCGAGGGGATCACGAAGGGATACGGGGGCCCGCCCGTGTTCGAGGAAGTGACCTTCGACGTCGGGCGCGGGGAGCGGCTGCTGGTGCTCGGGCTCAACGGCGCCGGCAAGACCAGCCTGCTGAAGATCCTCGCGGGCGTGTCGACGGCGGACGCCGGCTCCTTCCGGCTCGGGCACGGCGTCTCGCTCGGCTATTACGCGCAGGAGCACGAGGGGGTCCGCGACGGAGTCGCCGTGCTCGCACACGTGCGTGCCGAGTCGAAGGACGCGTCGGATCAGGACCTGCGCGCGCTGCTCGGGATGTTCGGGCTCACGGGCGAGGTCGCGTTTCAGGACGCCGGCACGCTCTCGGGCGGCGAGAAGACCAAGCTCGCGCTCGCCCAGCTGGTCGCCGGCCGCCGGAACCTCATCCTGCTCGACGAGCCCACCAACAACCTCGACCCGCCGTCGCGCACGGCGGTGGCGGAGGCGCTGCGGACCTGGACGGGCTCGATGGTGCTCGTCAGCCACGACGTCGAGTTCGTCCAGGCCCTTGCGCCGCAGCGAGTCCTGACGATGCCCGAGGGCGATCTGACGTTCTGGGACGAGGACCTTCTCGAGCTGGTGGCGCTCGCCTGACCCGCCGGCCGGGCTCGAATATGCTCTCGCCCGCCCGCCATCCGAGAGAGGAGTCGATGGCCCTCCCCGCCGACCTGGTCTTCGTCAACGGTGCCGTGTACACCGTCGAACCCGCGCGCCCGTGGGCGCGCGCCGTCGCCGTGCGGGGCGGCCGCATCGTCGCCGTCGGAGACGACGACCTGATCCAACAGCGGGTCGGCGGCTCGACCGAGGTCGTCGACCTCCGCGGCCGGATGCTCCTGCCGGGATTCCAGGACGCCCACGTGCATCCGCCGTCGAGTGGGCTGGAGATGATGCGGTGCGACCTCACCGCGGCGTCAAACCTCCCCGAATACGAACCCATCGTCGCCGAGTACGCGTCCGCGCACCCGAACGAGCCGTGGATCCGGGGAGGCGGCTGGTCGATGGACGCCTTCCCGGGCGGCAACCCGCCCAAGGACGCGCTCGACCGCCTCGTGCCGGACCGCCCGGTGTTCCTGTCGAGCCGCGACGGGCACAGCGCGTGGGTGAACTCGAGGGCGCTCGAGATCGCCGGGATCGGCGGCGCCGGTACGGACCCGGCGGACGGTGTGATCGTCCGCGGTCCCGACGGCCGACCGTGGGGCACGCTCCACGAGGGAGCCATGCGCCTGGTGGGGGACCACGCGCCTCGCGAGACGACCGAGGAGTGGCTGGCCGGCCTCCGGGTGGCTCAGGCGCATCTGCACTCGCTCGGGATCACGGCGTGGCAGGACGCGATCGTCGGCCTGGACTCGGCCGAGCCGACGTTCGAGGCCTATGTCCGGTTCGCCGCGGAGCGCTCCCTCACGGCACGGGTGGTCGGGGCGCTCTGGTGGGACCGGTATCGGGGCGGGGAGCAGATCGACGGGCTGCTGGCCGCCCGGGAGCGCGGCCGCGTGGGTCGCTTCGCGCCGACCAGCGTGAAGATCATGCAGGACGGGGTGGTCGAGAACTTCACGGCCGGCGTG
>JBOGVL010000053.1:0-11735 GCA_050692535.1 Actinomycetota bacterium
CGAGGGTGGAGCGCTGCGAAGCCAGGACCTCCGCACGACCTCCGACCCGACCGGGCTCGACGGCTCGATCATTCGGATCGACCCGTCGACGGGAGCCCCGCTCCCCGACAACCCCGGCTTCGGGACCGGCGACACCAACAGCCAGCGCATCGTCACGTACGGCCTGCGGAACCCGTTCCGGTTCACCTTCCGCCCGGGGACGGACGAGCTGTGGATCGGCGATGTCGGCTGGAATTCGGTCGAGGAGATCAACCGGGTCGTCGACCCCACCGACGACGTCCTGAACTACGGCTGGCCCTGCTACGAGGGGACCAACCACCAGTCCGCCTACGACGGTCTCAACCTGAGCATCTGCGAGCAGATCTACGGCCAACCGGGCATCGCCAGGAACCCCTACTTCACGTACAACCACAACCAACCGCTCGCCGCGGGGGACACCTGCGACGACGGAAGCTCGGACGTCACCGGGCTCGCCTTCTATGAGGGCGGCGACTACCCCTCGCAGTACGACGGAGCGCTCTTCTTCGCCGATTACGCACGGGACTGCCTGTGGGTGATGTTCCCCGGCGGGAACGGGCTGCCCAGCGCGTCGACCGTCACGATGTTCGACGATGCGCAGAACCCCGTCGAGCTCGAGATCGGTCCCGGCGGGGACCTGTTCACCGTGAACATCGAGCAGGGACGGATCATGCGCTACGAGTTCGCGGGGGGGAACCAGCCACCGGTCGCGGTGATCGACGCGTCCCCCACGAGCGGGCCGGCCCCGCTGCTCGTGAACCTCGACGGGAGCGGCTCCAGCGACCCTGAGAGCGGCGCGCTGACGTACGCCTGGGACCTGGACGGCGACGGGCAGTTCGACGACGCTTTCACGGCCCAGACCAGCACCACGTTCACGGCGCAGGGAAGCCATCTGGTGTCGCTCCGCGTCACCGATCCACAGGGCGACTCCGGCACCGACCAGGTCGAGATCTCCGTCGGCAACGCGCCGACGGTCACGATCGACACGCCCACCGCCGGCACGACGTGGACGGCGAATCAGCTGCTCGGCTTCTCCGGCCACGCCAGCGACGTCGAGGACGGACCGCTCCCGGCCTCGGCGCTGTCCTGGGACCTCAACCTGCATCACTGCCCCGACTCGTGCCACGTGCACTTCCTGTCGCAGCACGATGGGGTCGCAAGCGGCACGTTCACGGCCCCGGACCACGAGTACCCCGCCTACCTCGAGCTGAGCCTCACGGCCACCGACTCCTCGGGCCTGTCGACGACCGTGAGCCGGGTCCTGAATCCGCAGACTGTCATGCTCACGTTCCAGAGCAGGCCCTCGGGGCTGCAGCTCGTGGTGGGGAGCTCCTCCCAGGCGACCCCGTTCAGCCGAACGGTCATCGTCGGATCCAGCAACACGGTGAGCGCGACCTCTCCGCAGTCGGTGCCGAGGGTCGGCACCTACGTCTACTACGCGTGGTCGGACGGTGGGGCGCAGACGCACAACGTGATCGCCCCGGCGGCGGCCACGACGTACACGGCGACGTTCGCGGCGCCGATCTCGGTCACCGACTTCGCGTTCACCCCCAGGAGCGTCCGGATCAACCCCGGGGTCGCGGTGCTCTGGACGTTCAACGGCCCGAGCAACCACACGGCGACCCTCGCCGGGGTCTTCGATTCCGGCGTGAAGGCGCCCGGCTCGACCTACGGGTTCGTCTTCAACTCGACCGGGACCTATTCGTATCGCTGCTCGATCCACCCGACCATGCGCGGGAAGGTGGTCGTGCGGGCGTGATCCGCATCTTCCCCTCGACGCGACCGTGACCGAGTTCGACAAGGACGCCTACCGTCGCGTCGGCATGCCCAAGCGGCTCGGCGAGGTGATCTCGGGTTGGGATCTGCCGGCGATGACGCCGGCCGACCGCGCGACGTACCTGCGCGACGACGACCACGTGATCGGCCTCGTCGTCGGCGGCCGCGCTCGCGCGTATCCGCTGTGGATCCTCGACAACTACCACGTCGTGAACGACCGGGTCGGCGAGACGGCGTTCGTCGTGGCCAGCTGCGAACGCTGTCAGTCAGGCTCGGCATTCCTCTCCGAGCCTCCCGGTCGCTCCGAGCGTGAGCCGTTGTTCCGGTCGGTCGGCTTCCTGAACGCGACGCTGATCCTTACCGACCTGCGATCGGGGAGCCACTGGATCCACTGGGAGGGCTTCGGCCTCGACCGGGCGGCGCGCGGCAGGCGGCTGCCCTGGCTGCAGACCCTGCAGATGGAGTGGGCGGACTGGCGCGCCCTCCATCCGGAGACCGAGGTCATGCTGCCGCCGCCCGATCCGACCCACCCCGACGCTCGCCACGGCCACGGCCGGGAGGAGTTCTTCTCGCGCCCGGGGATGGATCCCGCGTTCCTGGACTCGATCGTGGGTCCGCTCGACGACACGTACCCAGAGAACGAGACGATCCTCGCCATCGAAAGCGACGACCGTTGGTTCGCGTTCCCGCTTCGCGAGGTCCACCGTTCGAACGGGGTCATCGAGACCTCGATCGGCGACGACCCCGTCGCCGTGCTCGCGGGTCCGCGCCCGGACGGGTTCACGATGGTGGCCTACGACCCGAGGCTCGAGGATCGACGGCTGACCTTCGAGCGCGGATCCGACGGCTTCGTCGACAACGAGACCGGGAGTCGGTGGTCGATCGAGGGCGAGGCGGTCGAGGGAGCGCTCGCGGGGAACCGGCTCCGGGCCGTGCGCTCGTTCCAGCTCCGCTGGCACGCCCTCGCCTACTGCCACCGGGGAGCGGAACTGTGGCAGAGCCTCGAGCCGCCGCCGAGGTTCAGCGGACACGATCGGACGGTGGTCGGGGCCTTCGGCCCCGCGCTCTCGCATCTTGCGGCCGGCGGGCGCGACGTCGTGATCGAGGGTCCCGTCGTGAGCCAACGGCGACCACGAGGGTCCGCGGCCAGCCTGACGATCCGGGTCGACGGACACCGGATCAACCTGCACCACATGCGGTCGGAGTCTGCGGCCCGGGACTACGAGGCCTTCGAGGGGGCCGTGTCCGGGTGGCCGGTCCGGGAGCGGGCGATCGACTTTCGGGTGCGGAGCTTCGGCTCGCTGGTTATCGAATCCGACCCCGAGGGGCGGTTCGCGGACCCGGCGCAGATCGTCCGCCTCCCGTATCGCTCGATCCCATGGGCGCCGCTCCTGGACTCCCCGACCCTCGATCCGCCTCCGCTGACGGCCGCCACGACGGGCGAGGTCGCCGTCGGCTTCCTGGAGGTCGTCCGGGCGCTGCGGGTCGCCGGGTTCGAGGTCCTGGAGGTCGGCTTCCTGCCCCCGGGGCAGCTGCGGGTCGGCTGCGAGGACGCGATCGCGCTGACAATCGACGCGGACCGGTTCCTGCTGTACCGGTTCGGCACGTCGGAGCAGGCCGACGCCTACGCCGGGTCGGAGCCGCACTCGCTGGCGTTGAATCGGTTCGTCGTCCGCTCGACGCCGGAGACGATGTACGTGCACCAGCAGTACGAGATCGCGTTCGCGGGCGATGAGTGGGTTCGGTGGTCGTCGCTGCTGTCGGATCCTCGATTCGTCGGTACCCTGCGTTCCGCGGTCGTTGCCTCGGGCGACACCCAGCCGGCGGCGCGACCGCGTCCCGAGCTCGACGAGCTCGAATCCATCCGACACGATTGAAGGAGGCGCTTGAATGTCCAAGGAGATGGAGCAGGAGATCACGCAGTTCATCGTCGAGGAGGTGCTCGACGAGGAGGCCGGTTCGAGCCTGAACCCCGATCAGCCGCTGCTGACCGGGCTGCTCGACTCGTTCGGCCTCATGTCGCTCCTCGCCTTCATCGAGGAGCACTACGAGGTGACGATCCCCAACAACGAGGTCGTGACCGAGAACTTCCGGACGGTGGAGGTCCTCGCCGGGTTCGTCGAGGCCAAGCAGAAGGCCGGCCAGCAGGCGACTTCCGCCTGAGCGCCGGGACCGGCTCCCGGATTAGTCCCGCCCGGATTAGTCCCGCCCGGATTAGTCCCGCTCGGCTGAGTCCCGCTCGGACGAGCCCGGTGCGGCGCGACGTACGGTCCGCAGCGCGGCCTTCTTGACGTTGCTCGCGATGCTCTGACCCTGGGCGGACGCGATCCGTGCCCCGGCCTCGACCCGCGTCGCTCGGGGGATCGACGCGTATCGGCGCTCGTAGCCAAGGTCCGTCAGCAGGCCCCCCGCCACCGCCTCGAACGCCAGGACCTGCTCGTCGGACATCTGCGTCCGCCAATCGCGCAGGCCCGGCGTCGGCGGCTTGGTCGCCGATGCGTGGTACGCGGCCAGGCTCGCGCGCGACCCCACCGACCGGTCCTCGCTGGGGTCGAGCATCCGCTCGTCGTAGCCGAGGCGGGCGAATTCGCAGATGCGCTCCAGGGCCGATTGGGGTTCCTGCACGAGCGCCTCGTAGCGGATCTCCATATACCGCTCGGCGCCCAGCACCGGGCCGTCACGACGCCCGGCGCCGACGTCTCGGCGCCACTTGACCGCGCAGCTCCAGATGTCGTCGGGGCCCCACGGGACCGTCATGTAGGACAGGGCGACATCCCGGCCGTCACGGATCACGTGCACGAATCGGGCCGTCGGGAACAGCTCGGCCAGGGCCGGCAACCACATGACGTAGATGGGCGTCTTGTCGCCCCACCGGGGCTTGGACTGGTGGTCCGCGTAGGCGCGGAACATCGCCTCGATCACGTTCCCGAGCGTCGGCCGAACGAGGGCGTCGACACGCCGCCGGACGGCGGTCTCGGGGACCTCCCACAGCTGGAACATCGACGAGGCCTCGATGAGCCCGACGACCCGTTCGACGTCCGGCGACCGCACGCCGCCGAGCTTCCGCCGACCCTTCCACAGCGGCACGATGAAGTGCGATTCCCACGGGATCGCGAGATCGGGATGGGCCGTGAGCATCATGCGGAGCATGGTGGTCCCCGATCGACCGCACCCGAGCACGAAAAGCGGCGGTTCGGCGAGGTTCCCGGGAGATGGCATCGCTACGGGCTTCCCGAGCGACCGGCCAGCGGACGCGGTCGGCCCCCGCCGACGGGATCCGAAGCAGCGCAATGGATTGCGGGCACGAGGAGGTGAATGTTCACAGAGGGTCCAGTGTACGGACTGCGCGCTCGGGACCTCATCGACCCCGCGTCGTATATCCGGTATGGCGTCAGTCGTAGGCTCCGGCGATGATCCCGCCGATCGGGCCGGCGGCGTCGCCGGTGAGGTGCCCCGACGTGTCCTCGTAGTCGTCGCAGGTCCTCACCTCCGGCGACGGCCCCTCGACGACGTCTCCACCGGAGACCTGCGAGATCGCCTGATCGATGGTGGGATGGTTCACGGACGCTCGAACCGGGTTCCCGCCGAACTGACACGTCTGGTGGTTCGGCCCACCGACCACCGGCTGGAGCACGATCCGCTCCACGCCAGGGTACTTGTCGCCGATCGTCTCCACGGCCGTGCGGATGTCCCCAACCCAGACCGCCGCGTCGTCCTCGAAGACCTGCTTGCTGATCGTCAGCACGACGCGGTCGGGCGCCGTCGCCCCACTCGCACAGGGTGACTGGATGGGCTCCAACCACCCTCGGAAGTTGGGATCCGCCCACTTCTCGACCGCGGCTCCGCCGCGCCAGAGGAGCTGCCAGCCGTCGCTCCCGACCGCCTGCTCGAAATCGGGCGCATCGAGGAACCACTCGCGCGTCTGGCTGAACCCGATGACTTGCGTGCAGGTGAAACTGCCGCCTCCCCCGCCGGGATCAACCTCGATCCAACCGGCGTCGGGGGCTCGGTCGTTGCACGGCCGGCAGGCCGCGCCGCCTCGGAAGCGGCTGCGCGCGGCCACCGCGACGGCGCCGGACGGGTTCGCCGGCGATTCGCCTGGGACCGTGAAACGCAGCTTGCGCTGATTTGGTCGGGCGACATTCACTCGATCGACGAGCTCGCCCGAGTCGCGCAGCTCGGCGACGAGGCCCCCGCCCGATCGCACGATCCTGGCCCGCACGTCGCGCGTCCCGTCGAGGTCCGTGTCCAGGCCGACGAATACTCGGTTGGGGCCCGAGCGCCGGAGGAGACTCGCCGGCCACGCGCCCCACGTCGTCACGGTGATCCTGAGCGGAGCGGTCGATCCGTCCTTGAGCACCACGACCCGGCGGAGGTCGAGCCGGCCGGGCGTGTCGTTCGGGTCGATGGCCGCCACGCTGCCGACCGACGGCGCCGCCACGAGCGTGCCGGCGATGGCCAGAACGAGCGGGAGCGCGGTGCGGAGGACGCGGAACCTCACGGAGGGATGACCCTAGGAGCCGCTCCAGGGACCGTCAACCGAGATGCCCGCCGCCGGGCATCCGCGGCATCAGGCGAGCTTCCCCTCCACGTCCCGCAGGTACAGGTCGACCACCTCGTCGGTCGGCCCGTCGGCTCGGACGCGGCCGCGCGCGAGGTAGACGACCCGCTTGCAGAGACGCCGAACGTCCGGGAGCACGTGGGATACGAAGACGATGGTTTGGCCCTGGGACAGGAGGGCGTCCATCCGCTCGAGGCACCTGCGCTGGAACGCTTCGTCGCCGACCGACAGGACCTCGTCGATGAGTAGGATGTCGGGCTCGAGGTGAACGGCCACCGAGAACCCGAGACGGACCTCCATGCCCGACGAGTAGCGCTTCACCGGGGTATCGATGAAGCGCCCGATCTCGGCGAACTCCACGATCTGGTCGAAGCGCGCGCGAACCTCTTTGCGCGACAACCCTAGGATCGTCCCGTACAGGAAGACGTTCTCGCGACCGGTCAACTCCGGATGGATGCCGCTCCGGATCTCGATCAGCGAACCGACTCGGCCGCGAGCCCGAACTCGTCCCGACCAAGGATCGGTGACGCGATTGATCAGCTTCAGCGTCGTCGACTTGCCGCTCCCGTTGGGGCCGATGATCCCGACCGACTCGCTCTCCATGATCTGGAGCGACACGTCCGCGAGCGCCCAGATGTCGTTTGGGTTCTCTCCTCGTCGCAAGGCCCGCTTCGCCTCGCCGTCGGGCGTCAGGCGGCGTGAGTGGGTCCGCTTGCCGGAGCCCAGCCGGTAGCGCTTCCACACGCGGTCCATCGTGACCATCGGAGTGCCGTTAGATGACATCGGCGAAGGTCCCGTCGATCCGCTTGTACCACCGGTACACGAGGAAGAGCGCCACCAGGCCGACCGCGGCGGCCGATCCGAGCGGTTCCCACGCCGGCCATTCGCCGTGCGCTAGGACCCGCCGGAAGCCGTCCATGATCGGCGCGAGGGGGTTGAGGTAGGGGTACGCGTTCTGCAGCCCTTCGGGAAGCGCGGACACCGCCTTGTCGATCGGGTACGCGACCGGCGTCGCGTACATGAGGATCGTGAGCAGCATCGGCATCCCGTACCGGACGTCCCGGTAGTAGACCGTCGCGGCGGACGCGAACAGCGTGAAGGTGAGGGCGTAGACGAGCGTGAGCAACAGGAGTAGCGGGAACGCTACCCATGTGATCGTCGGACCCGGCACCTGGTTGGTGGTGAACGTGTACACCATCAACATCGAGAACAGGATCACGGACGAAACGAGGAAATCGAACCCTGCCGAGAGCACCGACGTCAGCGGGAAGATCTCGCGCGGACAGTAGATCTTCCGGATGGTGCCCGACGCGCCGATGATGCTGTTCGTTCCGTACCCGACCGCGCCCGAGAACAGGCCCCACGGGACGAGGGCGGTGTAGGCGAAGATCGGGTACGGGAGTCCCTCGCTACCGATCTTCGCGATCCGCCCGAAGACCACGGTGAAGACCACCATCAGCATCAGGGGTTGCAGGATCGCCCACATCGCGCCGAGCTTCGCCTGCTTGTAGCGGACCTTGAGATCGCGCTCGACGAACGTGAACAGGAGCTCGCGCGCGCGGATCAGCTCCGCGAAGGAGCGTCGGAGCGGCGTCCGATAGCGCTGCCGCGGCGGCGGCTCGACCTCCAGATCGCGCGTGGTGAGGGGGTTGACCCTGGGCAGCACCCGGTGCGTGGCCTCCTCCTCGACGATCTCCTCCTCGGAGGCCGACGCCAGCAGGCCCTCTCGCTGGGCCCGCTTCACGAAGGGTCGCTGTGGCTGGACGTCGCTCGGCGGCGAGGCCGCGAGCTCCGGCTCGGAGGCCGGGTCCGGTTCGACTGGCGTCATCGGGGAGACATCACCGTTCCTGTTGGGTGGTCGTTCAGAGGTGAACCAACGATACAACGAGCCGCGGCGCCTCTCGGTTGCGACCGGAGGTCCTCGGGGCGTGAACGAACCTCGACGTCACCATCCTGGCCCCGCGGACACGAGGCACTGACGATGATGGCATCCGTTGCGCCGAGTGGCTATGCGGGATTCCCCCGAGCGCCTTTCGGCCCCGCCGCGGGCCCCGGCGCCGAGAGGAGACGCACGCGAGCGTTCCACTCGGGCCGCCATTCGCCCTCCTGATCCGCGCGGTGCAGGCTGATCGTTCCGAGCGCCGTGTCGAATACCCGGATGATCGAATCGGCATGGATCTGCGAATCCAGCCAGAACTCGTTGCCCTCGAAGGCGCAGTCCGAGACGTCGAACAACTCGGCCTCGGCCGCGGGGCCGATCGACTCGAACGCCATCGCTGAGTCCGTGTAGCCCTTGAACTCGCAACCCTGGAACACGCCCGGGGCCTGGCCCGGCCGGGCGTGCGGGGCCGTCCGTACGCAGTGCGGGGACATCCCCGCTTGGTCGAAGAGCACCCGGCCGAATGTCATCGCCTCCGTGTTTCGCGAGAGCGCGCTCAGACGCACGCCGCCTGCCGCGTTGCCGTACAGGATCGAGTCCAGGTACCAGTACGGGTTCCGATGGGCGCCGTGCACGATCCCGTAGCCCCGGTTGTGGTAGCCGACGAACTCCGAGATGACGTGGAGCCGGCCGGTGTTCTGCCACGTGAAGATGCCGTTCTGGCAGTGGTGCGCGAGGTTGCCTTCGAACGACCAGACGCCCTCGGAGCGCGCCCCGGGCCAGAAGAAGCCGCTCGAGTTGTCGGACCCGCCGATACCCACGGCCACGCACCCCGTGGCGACGTTTCGCCGGCCGCCGCCCATGAAGAATCCGGCCAGGCGGCCGGCATCGCCGTCGGACGTCGCGGCCGAGGCGACGCAGCCCTCGTACCGCGTGTCGTGAGACCTCGAGGCCTCCTCGTGGTCCCACCAGTACGGGATCTCGAGCGTGTCGTGCGAGACGCACCGGCGGAACGTGACGCCGTGGCTGTTGTGCGCGACGAACGCGTGGCTGCCGGTGTCCCGCACCACGACGCCGACGACCCGTGACCCGCGCGACCCGTCGCCGCACTCGTGGATGTGAATTGCGTAGCGCCCGAGGACGAAGTCCCCGAACGCGTCCGAGCGACGAGGGCCCATGTGCCGAACCGCGACGTTGCGGATCGTCTGGGGTCGGGAGGAACGGATGAAGACGTGCGAGCGGCCGCCAGCCGTCCCCTCGATCCGAACGTTCCGAGAGAGGTTCAGCACCTCCGCCGTGAACGTCCGGTCCCGCCCCACCGAGACCTCGGGGTGGCTCACGGAGGTGGGTTCCGAGAGCCCGATCGCGCGGCCGTCGATCGAGACGACCGTCGCGGAATCGTACGCGTCCGCCTGCCCGTCGCCCGCGGGAGGACCGGTCGGCGCGATGACGATCTCGTCGCCGACGCGCCAACCCGCGGGGTCGTCCTCCAGCTCGATGCTGGTCTCGCCCGCCGGGACGGAACCCGCGGCCCTCGTCCACGCCCGCTTCGACGTCCCCCGGAGCGAGACGGCGCCGCTTCCCATGATCCACAGCCCGACGTCGCTGTCGAGGGGATCCATCCCGCCGCCGACGAACCCGTCCTCGTCGACATCCGTAAACACGACCCGATGATCGACCTCCGGGCGCGCCGGTCGCATGACGAGCCGCCCCTCCACGAGGAGGTTGCCGCTGGTCTCGAGCGTGCGACTTCGGTCCGGGTCGAACACCAGGGCGCCCCCCGGTTCGATCAGCAGACCCGCGACGGAAGCGTCGACATCGAGCACGACACGGGCGGCGATCACGGCGGTGTCCCCCCGGCCCGGGGCGGACCCTCCCCACGTCCCCGGATCGCTCCATCGTCCTGCGCCGGCTCCGGAGACCGCCGCGGCCCGGCTCGACGCGGAGCGACCGATCGTCGTGCCGGCTCCCGCCGCCGCGGCGAGAAGGCCGAGGAAGCGCCGGCGCGAGAGCGTCCGGCGTGGGTCAGTCGGCCCGGCCGAGCGCCGCAAATCGCCGGGGGACGTGAGACGTGCGGACGGCGACACCGCTGCCGAGTGTAGTCCCGTCGGCGGGGGCCGACGCTTGAATGAGAAGGACTACGGAGTCGGCCGCATGCCGGCGGCCGGGTGGCACCGCTACGCTCGGTCCATGGGGCAGGAGGATCCGACCGCGGACCCGGCGGCGCCTGGATCCGAGGGAGCCGGGGGCGCGGGCCTCATCGTGCCGAGCGGCTACGTGCCCGCGCGGCGCCCCGACGTCCTGGAGCTCGACCTCGAGGACGGCCTCATCCTGTACAACCGGGACTCCAGTCTCGTCCACCACCTCAACCCGACGGCCCGCATCGTGTGGTTCCTGTGCGACGGATCGGCCGACGTGAGCGAGCTGGCCAAGGAGATCGCGGAGGAGTACGGCCTCGACCCGACGCCCGTCCGGTCCCAGGTCGCCGGGCTCGTGGCCGAGCTCGATGCGGTCGGCCTCGTCGAGGACGCGGCCGACGCGCGGGGCGGCCCGGAGGGCGAAGGGCCTCTACCCCGTTGATCGTAGTTTGCCTGCCTCCGGGGCCCGCCACCAGGGGTGTCGGCCGAGACACCCCTGCCGGCGACGTAGGCGACCTACCGCACGCATCGCATCCTTGCCGGCCGGATTCTTCCTATCATCTGGTGGACGCACCGCGAGCGATTGACTCGCATATGAGGCAGGAGGGGCAATGGCGAAGGACGAGAGGTCCGAACTGAACCGGCGAGACTTCATCCGTCGGGCGGCCGCCACGACCGCCGCGGCGGTCTGGGCCGCGCCGATCGTTCAGACCGTCGCCGCCACGCCCGCGTACGCCCAGTCGCAGGGGAGCCCCGCTCCCGGCGGCGGATGCTTCAAGAAGGCCGATCCCGCCGCGGGCAAACTCTCCGGCTGCATCGATACCTGCCACGGGGCCGGGTGCGCGCAGCCCAACGAGGAGTGCGCTTCGATCTGTTACGGCGTCTGCAACCTCCCCGAGGAGGCCTGCCCCGACGAGTACTGCGACTCCAGCTGCTGGGCCTGCGACGACGCGGGGAAGCAGCTGTTCGTCTGCTAGTCCCGCCGGATCACGAACCCATCCGCTCGGCGACGAGTTCCGCACGCTCCCGGATTCCGCCACCGTCGAGCGCGAACGCCTCCGCGCCGTCGACGATCCGCGAGAGGAGCACCACGCCCCGCTCCTCGTAGCGGTAAAGGTTGAACGACAGCTCTGCCAGGCGTCGCACCGCCTCGGCCCGCGGGAGCGGCGTGAGGCGAGGGGGGCCCGCGCGGTCGAAGCTCGGGAACACCAGCCACCGGATCGCCGAGGGACCGGCGACGGAGGCGTCCAGATCCTCCGGCCGGGCGGTACGAGTGTTCGCTCCCTCCGCGATCGTGTCGCGGAGGTCGAGCCGCTCCCGGAGCCCCGGCAGCGAGTCGAGCGCCGCCGGTGAGAGCGAGATC
>JBOGVL010000054.1:0-11655 GCA_050692535.1 Actinomycetota bacterium
CGTAGCCGGCCCGCGAGACCGTGATGACCACGTCCTCCTCGGCGATCAGGTCCTCGATGTCGAGGTCGGCCTCGTCGGCCTTGAGCTGCGTCCGGCGCGCGTCCGCGTATTTCTGCTTGATCTCGAGCAGCTCCTCCTTGATCACGCCGCGGATCTTCTTCGGGTCCTTCAGCAATGCCTTCAGGAACCGGATCCGAGCAAGCAGCTCCTTGTGCTCCTTCTCGAGCTCCTCGCGCGCGAGCTTGGTCAGGCGGCGCAGCGGCATGTCGAGGATGTGGTTCGCCTGGATCTCGCTGAGCTTGAACTGCTTCATGAGCTTGCCGCGCGCCTCGTCGGCGTCCTGCGACCCGCGGATGATCCGGATCACGGCGTCGAGGTTCTGCAGCGCGATCAGCAGTCCCTGGACGATGTGGTCGCGCTCTTCGGCCTTCTTCAGCTGGTAGCGCGTGCGGCGGGTGACGACCTCGACCTGGTGGTCGACGTAATACCCGATCATCTCGGCGAGGTTCAGCGTTCGCGGCACGCCGTCGACCAGCGCGAGCATGATCACGCCGAAGCTGTCCTGGAGCTGCGTGTGCTTGTAGAGCTGGTTGAGGGCGACCTGCGGGTTGGCGCCGCGCTTGAGGTCGAGCACGAGGCGCATGCCTTGGCGGCCGCTCGAGTGGTCCTTGATGTCGGCGATGTCCTTCAGCCGGCCGATCCGGTGCAGCTCGGCGATCTTCTCGGCGAGGCGCGCCTTGTTGACCTGATACGGCAGCTCGGTCACGACGATCCTCTGCCGCCCGTTGGGCGCCTCCTCGATGGTGCAGACCGCTCGCACCTTGATGGACCCACGCCCGGTCTCGTAGGCGTCCTTGATGCCGTCGCGACCCATGGCGATCCCGCCGGTCGGGAAGTCCGGGCCCTTGATGAACTTCATCAGGTCCGCCGGTTTGGATTCGGGGTGGTCGATGAAGTGCACGACCCCGTCGATCACCTCGCCGAGGTTGTGGGGCGGGATGTTGGTCGCCATCCCGACGGCGATCCCACCCGAACCGTTGACGAGCAGGTTCGGGAAGCGCGACGGGAGGGTGGTGGGCTGCATCTCGTACCCGTCGTAGTTGGGCACGAAGTCGACGGTCTCCGCGTCGATGTCCCGTAGCAGCTCGAGGGCGATCGGCGCCAGTCGTGCCTCGGTGTACCGCATCGCGGCGGGGGGGTCGCCGTCGACCGACCCGAAGTTCCCGTGCGGGTCCACGAGCGGGTGGCGAAGCGAGAAGTCCTGAGCCATCCGGACGAGGGAGTCGTAGACCGCCTCGAGCCCGTGCGGGTGGTACTTCTTCACGACCTCGCCGACCGCCCACGCGGACTTCCGGTGCGGCCGGTCGGGGCGCAGGCCGCCCTCGAGCATCGACCACAGGATGCGGCGATGGACCGGCTTGAGCCCGTCACGAACGTCGGGCAGCGCGCGGCCCACGATGACGGACATCGAGTAGTCGAGGTACGAGCGCTGGATCTCCTCTTCCAGCCAGACGGGTTCGACCCGTCCGCTCAGGAGCGTGAGGTTGTCCCCTCCGCCTCCGCCCCCACTCGCACGGCGCCTAGACATCGAGGTTCTGGACGTCCTTCGCGTTGGTCTCGATCCACTCCTTGCGAGCCGGGACGTCCTCGCCCATCAGGACCGTGAACAGGCGGTGGGCTTCGGCGGCGTCCTCGAGCGTGACCTGGAGGAGGGTCCGGCGTTCGGGGTTCATCGTCGTCTCCCAGAGCTGGTCCGCGTCCATCTCGCCGAGCCCCTTGAAGCGCTGAGGGTCGAGCTTCTTGTCGCCGTCGACCTGCTTGCGGTACAGGTCCCACTCGCGCTCCGTGTAGAAGTACTTCTCCTCCTTCCCCTCCTTCAGCAGGTAGAGCGGCGGCTGGGCGATGTACATGTAGCCCTCGTCGATCAGCTGCTGCATGTTCCGGAAGAAGAAGGTGAGCAGCAGCGTGCGGATGTGAGCGCCGTCGACGTCCGCGTCGGCCATCAGCACGATGCGGTGGTACCGAGCCTTCTCGATGGCGAACTCGTCGCCGACCCCGGTCCCGATCGCCGTGATGAGGGCCTGGATCTCGAGGTTCTCCAGGATCTTGTGGAGGCGTGCCTTCTCGACGTTCAGGATCTTGCCCCGGATGGGCAGGATCGCCTGCGTCTGCGGGTCCCGGGCCTGCTTCGCCGAGCCGCCGGCGGAGTCCCCCTCGACGATGAAGAGCTCGGTGGACGCAGGGTCGGTCAGCTGGCAGTCGGCGAGCTTGCCCGGAAGCCCTCCACCTTCGAGGAACGACTTGCGCCGGGTCAGGTCTCGCGCCTGCTTGGCCGCGAGGCGGGCCTTGGCGGCCTGCGAGGCCTTGGTCACGATCCGCTTGGCGTCGCCGGGATGTTCCTCCAGCCACGTCATGAGGGACTCGTTCACGGTGGTCTCGACGAGGGATCGCATCGTCGTGTTGCCGAGCTTCGTCTTCGTCTGTCCCTCGAACTGCGGCGATCGGAGGCGGACGCTCACGATGGCGACCAGGCCCTCACGCACGTCCTCCCCGAGAAGGTTCTCCTCCTTCTCCCGGAGCAGGCCCTTGCTGCGCGCGTAGCGGTTGATGACGTTGGTGAGCGCCTTCTTCAGGCCCTCCTCGTGCATGCCGCCCTCGTGCGTGTTGATCGTGTTCGCGAACGAGGCGAGCACCTCCGCGTAGCCCGTGGTCCACTGCAGCGCGATGTCGGCTTCGGCGTCGTTCTCGCGGGCCTCCATCGAGATCACCTTGGTGTGCACCGGGTCCTTGCCCCCGGCGAGGTGCTTCACGAAGTCCACGATCCCACCGGTCGCCTTGAAGACCTGCTTGACGGGCTTGGGACCTCGCTCGTCGATAAGCTGGATCTCGATCCCCTTGGTGAGGAAGGACTGCTCCTGCAGGCGCTCGGCGAGGACCCGGGGGTCGAACTCGACGCCCTCGACGAAGATCTCGGGGTCCGGCCAGAAGCTGACGATCGTCCCGGACTTGGTCGACGCCTTGCCCCGGGTGAGCTTGGAGGTGGCCTTGCCGCGGGCGTAGGTCTGTGTCCAGGTCCCGCCGTCGCGCATCACGTGCACCGAGAGCTTGGCCGAGAGCGCGTTCACGACCGAGACGCCGACGCCGTGGAGGCCGCCCGAGATCCGGTAGCCCTCGCCGCCGAACTTCCCGCCGGCGTTCAGGGTGGTCAAGACCACCTCGACGGCCGGCCGACGATCCTTGGCCCGAGGGATCGGCTTGACGGGGATCCCCCGGCCGTTGTCCTCGACCTGGCAGCCGCCGTCCTTGAGCAGCCGGACGACGATTCGATCGCAGAAGCCCGCCATCGCCTCGTCGATCGAGTTGTCGACGACCTCGTAGACCAGGTGGTGGAGGCCTCGGCTGGAGGTGGTGCCGATGTACATCCCCGGGCGGAGCCGAACGTGCTCGACGCCCTCCAGGACCTGGATGTCCTTGGACTCGTACTGACTCGGCGTCCGGGTCCTCGGTGCTCGTGCTGCTGTGGCCAACCAACCTCCAGTCGGGGGGACGCGGACACGCGGGCGCCCAGACCGAACGCCTGGGGGCACCGCGGAACCCGCGGTTACATACGTGTTGATTCTACCAATCGGGGGTGACCCTCGACGCCGTTTGACGGCCGTTTCCGCCACCGGCCCGCGTCGCCGAGGGCCTTGCGCTACAAGCGTTTCTGCGGCGCTGGCCGGACCACGACCTGGACGCGCTTGACCTCCTGCGAACCGAGCGTCGCGTTGGCCTTCTTGCGGATCTCCCCGGCCAGGAATCGCACCTGCGCGCCCCACGGACCGTCGCTCGCGGCGACCACGAGAACGCCGCCCTCGAGGCTGACGGGGGCCGAGGCGGCCGCGATGCGGGGGCCCACGACCGAGGGCCACTCCGACGCCAGCTGGCCGATCGGAACGCCTCGGGCGAAGACGCGCTCGCGCATCAGGCCGTCGACGATCTCGCCGATCGGCGTCTCGCGCAACGTTCGTTCGTCCTTGCGGGCGCGCCATCCCTTGCTGTGCGGCATCAGACGGGCTCCCGCTCGGAGACGGCGCCCGCGTCGACATCCCAGATGCGGTCGGCACCCTTCGGCACGTGCGCCTCGTCGGCGACGCTCACGAACACCTGCCCGCGCCCGGCCAGGCGCTCGGCCACCCGCTCCTGACGGCGCGGATCCAGGGCGGAGAATGGGTCGTCGAGCAGGAGGACCGGGCGTTCGCGGATCTCGTCCGAGACGGCGGCCGCGAGGCCGAGCCGAAGGCACAGGGCCGCCGCCCAGGCCTCGCCGTGGCTCGCGAAGCTCCGGGCGCCGAGGTCGCGAACGGCGAGCGAGAGGTCGTCTCGGTGCGGCCCGACGAGCGTCGTGCGGCGGACGACCTCGTCCTGACGGCGGGCGGCGAGACGCTCGGCGAACGCGTCCTCGAGGGGCTCGGCGCCGACGTTGGGGGCGTACTCGCTCACGAGGGTGTAGCCCGCGAGGTGTTCATACTCCTCGGCGGCGGGAGGCGAGAGCCGCTCGACCGCCTCCCGTCGAAGCCGGACGAGGGCGCTCCCGGCCTCGGTCAGCTCCGCGTCCCAGACCTCCAGGTCCTTGGGCGCGCCGCGCCCCTCCCACTCCTTGAGTAGCCGGTTCCGCTGGCGCAGGACGCGGTCGTACGCGGTGATCGCCCCCTCCTTCAACGGCCAGAGCGTTCGCAGCGCCTCGTCCATGAAGTCGCGGCGCTTGGACGGATCGCCGATCACGATGACGAGGTCGTCCGGGCCGAAGAAGACCCCGCGGACCTGCCGCCGGACGTCGCGCTTGCGACGCACGACCGACCGGTTCACCTGCACGCGGTTGGCGCCGTGCCCCGGGATCTCGATCTCGACGAGCATCTTCCCGTTCTCGGTCTCGGTCTCGCCGCGCGCGTACGCGGCCTCGGCGCCTCGGCGGACGATGGGCTCCGTCGAGGACGTGCGGGGTGATTGCAGGAGGAACAGGAACGCGATCCCCTCGAGCAGGTTCGTCTTGCCCTCGCCGTTGGGACCCACGGCGACGACGAGTCCCTCGGGGATCTCCTCGAGCCGTGTCTCGGCGTGGTTTCGGAAGTCGCGGAGCTCGACCCAGGACAGGCGCACCGCCGGCCGGCGCTCAGCCGACCGGAGTCGGCAGCCGCACCGGCATCACCAGGTAGGTGAACTCCTCGGACTCGCCACGCACGATGCCCGGCTTCAGCCCGTCCCGGACCTCCAGGCGCACGCTCTCCCCCGTGGCGGCCGCGAGCCCGTCCGCCAGGTAGGTGGGGTTGAACGCGGCCGTGATGTCCTCGCCCTCGTACTTCGCCTCGACCGCCTCGACCGCCTGGCCGAGGTCGGGTGACGAGGACGAGAGCTTGACCCCGAGCGCGTTGAACTCGAGCCGGACGGGCGACGTGTCACGCGCGAGCAGGCCCACGCGCCGCACGGCGTCCATCAGCTGCTGACGCGAGACCGTGAGCCGGCTCTCGTACTGCTCGGGCAGCAGCTGCCGGTAGTTGGGGAACTCCCCCTCGATGAGCCGGGAGGTCAGCATCAGCGTCCCGAGCTGGAACGAAACCTGGCTCTCGTCGACGAACAGCTCGATCTCGCCCTTCTCGATCGCCTGGGAGGCCCGCCCGGCCTCCGTCATCGCCCGCTCGGGGACGATCGCCTTGGCCTCTCCCCCGGCCGTGGCGACGAGCTCTCGGACCGCCAGCCGGTACGAGTCGGTCGCCACGAGGGTCACGCCCTCGCGGCTCACCTCGACGAGGACGCCGGTGAGCACCGGTCGCGCCTCGTCGCGGGACGCCGCCCGAGCGACCTGGCCGACCGCCTCCGCGAACCGCGGCGCCTCGACGACCACCCGGATGCCCGACGGCGGCTGCAGCGCCGGGAAGTCCTCGGCCGGCAGCAGTCGGAGCGCCCCCTCGTACGCCGCGCACCGGATCCGGGCCTGCGACTGGTCGGTCTCGAACTCGACCGGTGCGTCCGAGAGGCTCTTCACCGTGTCGCCGAGGAGCCTCGCCGGAACGAGCGCCGTGCCCTCCTCCGTCACCTGGACGTCGATGCCGAGGCGTGCGGACACCTCGAGGTCGGTCGTCGTGAGCGTGATGCCCCCGTCGGCCGCCGCCTCGATCAACACACCCGTCAGGGCGGGGATCCCCGGCCGGGACGAGACTCCCCGCTGGACGGTCTGCAGGGCCTCGGACAGGGCGTCTCGGTCACACCGGAACTTCACGTATCCACCCCCTGACTGCTTCTACGGGTAGGTATCTATCTTCTCTAGTAGTGGTAGGGGCTGGGGAAAAAGGGATAAGCCCCCCGTTCTGCGAGCGTAGCGGGCCCTTCGGACGTGGGGATGTCGTGGGGGAAACGGTGGAGGGCCGTCCGGCCCACGCCGCTCGTTCACGATGCGTTCCCGCGTTGTCCACACGGCTGTGCACGGGCACCCTCACGCGCTCCTGGCCCGGTCCCGGATGATCCGCGAGAGGTCCTGAACCTGCCGGTAGGTCGTGTTGCGGGCGCGCATGTCCCGCTCGATCTTGAGGATGCCGTGTCGCGCGGTGGTGTGATCCCGGCCGCCGAACGTCTCGCCGATCTTGACGAGGCTCTGGCCACTGCACTCGCGCATCAGGTACATCGCGACGTGTCGGGCCGTCGTGAGCGGCCGCGATCGGTTGGGGCTCGTGAGATCGTCCACCGACAGGCCGAAGTACTTCGCGCTCTCCTCGAGGATCAGCTGGGGTGGGATCTCGGCCTCGGCCTGCGGGAGAAGGTCCTCGAGCGCGTGCTCGGCGAGATCCGTCGTGATCGGATGGCCGGTGAGGTCCGACCAGGCGACGACGCGGACGAGGGCGCCCTCGAGCTCGCGGATGTTCTGGTCGAACTTGCTCGCGATGAACTCGATGACGTCGTCGGGGACGTGGACGTGTTCCCGCTGGGCCTTGAGCTGCAGGATCGCGATGCGCGTCTCGAGATCGGGCGGCTGGACGTCGACACACAGGCCGAGCCGGAACCGCGACTGCAGTCGCTCCTCCATCCCCAGCTCCTGCGGCGGCCGGTCCGAGGCGATGACGATCTGCCGCTCCTTCTCGTGAAGCGCGTTGAACGTATGGAAGAACTCGGTCTGCGTCTCCTCGCGCTTGGCCAGGAACTGGATGTCGTCGACGAGCAGCACGTCGATGTCGCGATGTCGCGCCGCGAACTGATAACCCTGTCGCTCGCGAACGGCTTTGATGAATTCGGCCATGAAGCTCTCGCTCGTCACGTACTTCACGCGAAGGCGCGGCGAGAGACGGTGCATGTGGTGCCCGATCGCCACGAGCAGGTGGGTCTTGCCGAGCCCGACCCCGCCGTAGATGAACAGCGGGTTGTAGGCCTTGGACGGAGGTGTCTCGGCGACCGCCATCGCGGCGGCGTGCGCGAAGCGATTCGAGGGGCCGGCCACGAATGCCTCGAACGTGTAGTTGGGGAACGGCAGACCGGGGGCGCCCATCGCCGGCGTGTGATCGGTCGCCGGGCGCTCCGGCTCGGGCGGAACGTCCGCCTCGCGTTGCGGCACAACGTCCTCGGGTGGGGCGGCGCCGAGTTGCACCTGAACGGGGAGCCCTACAGCCTCGGTCGCGGCCGCCTGGATCAGCTCGAGGTAATGCTTGGCGAGCCAGTCCTTGACGTAGTCCGACGGGGCGAGCACCTCGAGGACGCCGTCGTGCAGGCTCGTGGCGTGCACGTCCTGGAACCACATCGAGAAGGAGCTCTCGGGGAGCTCGCGCCGTGCGCGTTCGACGACATGCGTCCAGGTGGTTGCGGCGGCTTCTTCGAACGACGCGACGGCCATACCTTATCCACAGAACCTTTCCACATATGTGGAAACCCTTGGGGGAAGGGCAGGGACGCCACGCGGGGAGTCCGGGCGCCCGGGGGGGAAGCGCGCCGGACTATAGCACCGGCGTTTTCCCCATCGCTCGTCGGCTCCCGCCTTTTGGCGCACTTTCTTGGCCGGCCGCTATACTTCCGCGGCCGGCCGCCGAGCCGCCGACCCGCGACCCGTTCAGGGGCCCGAGATGTCCAAGCGAACCTACCAACCCAACGTCCGCCGCCGAGCCAAACGCCACGGCTTCCGGATCCGGATGCGCACGCGCGCCGGGCGCGCGATCCTCGCTCGCCGCCGGGCGAAGGGGCGCTCGCGCCTGTCGGCGTAACCGGGCCCACGAGCAGGAACGACGTCGAGCGTCTGCTGGCAACCGGCCGGGCATTCCACGGAGACCGGGTGGTAGTGTTTGTCGCGCCTGGCTCGGGGACGGTCGCCTATGTGGCCGGACGCCGCGTCGGCGACGCGGTCATCCGCAACCGAGCCCGGCGAATCCTCCGGGCGGCGTGGCGGGAGCTCGCGCCCAAGGTTCGAGATGGATACGACGTCGCACTGGTCGCCCGAAGAACGATCCGCGGGGTTCGAGCCCACGAGTTGGTACCGGAGGTGGAGGGGTTGCTCTCGCGCGCGCAGGTGATCCTGCCGTGAGGCTCGCCCGCCACGTCGCGTGGATCGTCGGTGCGCCGATACGGGTCGCCCTGCTCGGCCTCATCGGCGTGTACCAGGCCACGCTCTCGGGCTGGCTCGGCGGGCACTGCCGCTTCTACCCCTCGTGCTCCCACTACGCGCAGGACGCGATCCGCATCCACGGGGCCGCCCGGGGAAGCGTCCTGGCCGCCTGGAGGATCGCCCGATGCGGCCCGTTCACGGCCGGCGGGGTCGATCATGTGCCCCCGAGTCCCCACGCGCTCGGGTCGTATGACAAGGTCACACACGAACGGACCGCCAGGTGATCGCGTTCGGGCCCTGGCAGGCCCTGCTGGACGGGCTTGGATGGCTGGTCGCCCAGATCTACGAGGTCATCCCGAACTTCGGGGTGACGATCATCGCCCTGACGATCTTGATCCGCCTGGTGCTGCTCCCCCTCGGCATCCGGCAGGTTCGCTCCATGCAGCACATGCAGATCATCCAGCCGAAGGTGAAGCAGATCCAGCAGAAGTACAAGCAGAACCGCCAGCGTCAACAGGAAGAGATCATGAAGCTCTACAAGGAGTACGGGGTCAACCCGTTCTCCGGCTGCTGGCCGGTCCTGCTCCAGTTCCCGATCCTCATCGCGATGTACTCGGTTCTCCGCTTCCCCCAGCATCCGATCCACATCCCCCAGGAGACCGCCCTGTACGCGGCGGTGACGGAGCAGATCCCTCAGACGATCGTCGGCGAGAACGGCGAACTGGTCGCGATCACGTCCCAGGCCCAGATCGATGACCTCGTCGATGAGGGCCGGCTCCCGGGGCCGGCCGGCGGCACGTCCTTCCTCGGCATGAACCTGCTCTGCTCGGCGATGCAGGCCGGCAACGCCGACGCCCAGCTCGGAGACCGGGTGTCCGTCGAAGGCGGCGAGGCCGCCGATCTGCAGTACCCCGTGAACTGCGGGGACGACGTGGTGGACCGGATCCCCTACTACCTCTTCGCCGTGCTCATGTTCGGCACGACGTATTACCAGCAGCGGCAGATGCAGAAGGCCAGCCCTCCCGGGGCGGCGTCCTCCCAACAGCAGGCGATCCTCCGGTTCATGCCGATCATCTTCGGGGTGTTCGGCATCTTCTTCCCCGCCGGCCTGGTGGTCTACTGGACGACCTCGAACGCCTGGCAGATCGGGCAGCAGTACTACATGCTCCGGACGCGACCGACGGCCGAGATGTTGGCCGCGGCCGCCGATGGGAAGAAGGGCCCGGAGGAGAAGAAGGGTTTCCTGGCATCGATGGCGGACCGGGCCGAGCAGGAGCGCAAGCGCCGAGAGGGCGGCACCGGCCGGCCGGGGTCATCCACGCGCAAGCCGGGATCGCCCAAGCCCGGCACCGGCTCACGCCCGAACCGACCGAAGAAGCCCGGGTCCGGAGGCACCGATGGAGGAGACCCAAAAAAGCGCCCCAAGCGTTGAGGAGGCCGTCGAGGCGGCCCTCTCGGAGCTCGGAGTGAGCGAGCAGGAGGTCGACGTGACGGTCCTGCAGGAGCCGCGCACGGGGCTGCTCGGGATCGGGGCACAGCAGGCGGAGGTGCTCGTCAGGCTCCGGCGGCCCTCACAGGAGGTCTCCGAGGACGACCTCGAAGAGCAGGGTGAGGTCGCCGCCGAGTTCCTCGAGGGCCTCCTCGCCAGGATGGGGCTGAGCGCCGACGTCGAGCCCACGTTCGAGGACGGCACGATGTACGTCGACGTGCTGGGCGAGGGGCCGGACGACGAGGACATGGGCCTGCTGATCGGTCGCCATGGGCAGACGCTCGAGGCGCTGCAGGAGCTGACGCGGGCGGCGGTCGGCCAGCGCACCGGCATGCGGGCGCGGATCGTCGTGGACGTCGAGGACTACAAGCGACGCCAGCGGGCGCGACTCGAGGCGAGGGCCCGAGAGGTGGCCAAGCGCGTCGCCCGCTCGGGCCGCGAGGAGGAGCTCGAGCCCATGAACCCGTTCGAGCGCAAGGTCGTCCACGACGTGGTCTCCGAGGTCGCCGGCGTGCAGAGCGCCAGTCGAGGGGAAGAGCCCGAGCGCCGCGTGGTCATCAGGCCCACCTGACGCTTCGGTACGTCCGGACCAGCCTCCTCGGAGTAGGCTGTCCCGGCGTGTTGCCCACTCCCTCAACGTCCTGTTTCACGTGAAACACGACGA
Source organism: Actinomycetota bacterium (assembly GCA_050692535.1). GTDB lineage: Bacteria > Actinomycetota > UBA4738 > UBA4738 > HRBIN12 > CALGFI01. The sequence goes on from JBOGVL010000054.1 coordinate 10,711, forward strand.
GACGACGATCGCCGAGCTCCGCGCGGGGACGGCGGCGGTGGGCGTCGAGGTCCCGGAGGAGGGCCTGGCCCGCCTCGTCGAGTTCGAGGAGCTGCTGGGGGGCCGGGGTCTGCGGCTCGGCCTGGTGGCTGAGTCCGACGCCGCCAGGATCCGCGACCGGCACGTGCTCGACAGCCTTCGGGCGGTCCTGGGGGTCGACGACTCCGACTCGCTCGCCTACGACATCGGGTCGGGCGCCGGGCTGCCGGGCCTGGTGGTGGCGATCGCCCGACCGGGATTGACGGTGTGGCTGGTCGAGCCACGGCTCGCGCGGGTCGGTTTCCTCGAGCTCGCGATCGAGCGCCTCGGCATTCGCAATGCCGTCGCCTTCCCCGGCAGGATCGAGGACCTGGCCGACCCTGCCGACGTCTGCTTCGCCCGGGCCTTCGCCCCGCTGTCGGACGCGTGGAAAGCGGCGCTGCCACGCCTCAAGCCGGGAGGGCGCCTCGTCTACTTCGCCGGTGCCCGGACCCCCCCGCCCGAGACGCTCCCCGGAGTCGGGAGCGTGCGGGTGCTGGAGACGCCCGTGCTTGCAAGCGGGGGGCCGCTCATTATCATGGCGCGGTAGTGGCCGAGCGCACCGCCCCTCGGGCAGCCCGCGCGTCCCCGAAGACCGCCTTGAACGAGGCGAGCCGGGGCGCCCGGACGGCCGGGAAGGGGACCGGATCGGCCAGGAAGCCCGCTACCAGGAGCCACGGACCAGCCAGCGTGCCGAACGTTCATGCCCGCGTCATCGCCGTCGCCAACCAGAAAGGGGGCGTCGGCAAGAGCACGACGGCGGTCAGCCTCGGTGCGGCCCTCGCCGAGCTCGGCAAGCGGGTCCTCGTGGTCGACCTGGATCCCCAGGGCAACGCCTCGACCGGTCTCGGGATCCGGCACGAGGCCCGCGAGGTCACGGTCTACGAC